>CAZAKZ010000004.1:0-38716 GCA_964485695.1 uncultured Planctomycetota bacterium
CTGTCAAACTTCACGAGTCCCCCAGCAGAGCTGGGGGTTTCCCCTTAAAATGAAAGTTCGAGCATGAACCCCTGTTGCGTGGAATGATTCATCCTGGGAGGATGAGAATCCACATCGCCCTGGTTGCAGAATCGAGCAGAATCAAACGGCATGCTATCCCAGCTCCAGATCCGCCTCGCCGGTCTTAGAAGGAAGATCCGGTTCATCCAGTGCCTGTCGGGCCTGGCCCGGTTCAGTCTCACGGTGTTCGGCCTGGTGGCCGCCACCTATCTTCTGGACCGCGGCCTGCGCCTGCCCTTCACGGTGCGTGCCGTGCTCCTGGTCTCCGGCGTGGGCATTAGCCTCTGGATTCTCCGAGGATTCTTGCTCCGCCCCCTGGGCCGGCCCCTGGACGACCAGTGCCTGGCCGACGGCGTCGAGGCTTCCCACCCCGACCTGGCCGATCGGCTGCGGAGCGCCCTCGACTTTCAGCGGGCCATGGAAGAGGACACGTTCCCGGAGAGCCGCACCCTGGCCCGGGCCATGGTGGCCGAAACCCTGGAGAGGACCCGGTCCCTGAACTTCGCCCGGGTGGCCCGGTTCCGCCGGATTTGGCCCCTGGCAGCGGTGTGCACCCTGGCCGCCTGCGTCCTCCTGGCGGGAATCACCCTGACCGAGAGCCACTTCGACATCTGGTTCAAGCGCTGCGTGTGCCTCAGCAGCACCGAGATCTGGCCGCGCACCACGGCGCTGCGCGTGCTCATGCCCCCTGCCGGCAGCGTGGTCTACGTCACCGAAGAGGACGGCCGGACCGTGTTCAACCTGGCCCGGGGCCTCGACTTCACCCTGAACGTGGTGGCCGATCACGGCGATCCGGCCGAGGTGAAGCTCCACTTCGATTCCCTGCCTGGCACCGGCAGCCACTCGACCACCGGCGCCCGGGTGCTGCCGCGGGTCCAGTCGGGCCGCTACGCCACCACCTTCGAGCGCCTCACCCGGTCCTTCGCCTTCCACGTCACGGGCGGCGACGACAACGACGACCGGCCGCTCTACGGGGTGCGGGTTCTTCATGCCCCCGCCGTGAGCGAGGTGCGGGTCCAGGCCGATTTCCCGCCCTACACGGGACGCGCCCGGGTCACCTATCCCCGGGGGGACGTGGAGGTGCCGTGCGACACCCGCCTCACCTTCTTCCTGGAGGCCACGCAACACCTGGCCGAAGCGTGGCTCTGCACCGGGGAGGGAAACGGAAACCGGACCCCGATGGACCGCATCGACGACCGGAGGTTCAAGGGGCACCTCCGGGCCGATTCCGATTTCGACTACACCTTTGACCTGAGAGGTCTCAACCGCATCCGGAACCACAACCGGGTCCGTTTCCGGGTGACCACCGTGCCCGACCGCGCACCCACGGTGCGGAATCTCAGGCCCAGGTCCGCACAGGTGGACGTGACGCCCGGTGGGGTCCTGGCCCTGCTGGCCCGGGTGCGCGACGACCACGGCACCCGGGCCGCCAGGATCCTCGTCGAGCGGCGACGCAAACGGCGGGTTCTGGACGTCCGGGCCGAGGATCGCATCGGCGGGGATGACGGCGACGTCCAGGGCACCCGGGCCTTTCACCTCTTCAGGCACCTGGAGATCGCGGACCTCCGGGTGGCCAAGTCGGGCCGGAACGCCGGCGAGCGCGCCCCCATGCCGGGAGACGTGCTGCGCCTCTCCATCGAGGTGGAGGACAACCACCAGGACTTGGGCGGTGTGGATCGACCCAACCTCGGCCGATCCAAGGCCGTCCGGATTGAGGTGGTGGGGGCCGGCGATCTGGAACGGCGCATCAATGATCGCCAGCTCCGGATCAAGGAGGACGTGCGGAAGATCGTGGCCTATCAGGAGCGGACCCGGTCCGAGGCCGGGGACCTCCAGGAGGTCCTGGCGAAAACGGGCACCGAGGGACTCAAGGAGATCGCCGAGCAGATCCTGTCGGTGGAGCGGCGGCAGAACCGCCTCACCGTGGACCTGTCCGGGGTTCTCTCCGGTCTGAAGTCCAACCTGGACGCCTACGCCTATAACCGGCTGGAGGCCTTGCCGGTCGCGAACCGCGTCCTGGACATCTTCGCCCGGGAGATCCGGCAAAATCCGGGCCAGGACAAGGCACGGATCCGCGCCCTGGTGGAGACGTTCCGGGCCGGAACCCTGGGCAAGTCGGACGCGCTGGAGAAGTTGATCCGCATGACGGGCCTGGCCATGGACGGGGCCGAGGAGGCCTCCCCCGCGGCGGCCCGGGCCCTGAGCCGGGCACGCGCCGGGGCCGGCCCCAAGGCGATGCTTACGTCGGTCAAGGCGGCGATCGAACACCAGGACCGCGCCCTCGAGATCCTCAAGGCCCTCACCGAAGGGCTGGAGGACTGGGAGGATTACCAGGAGGTGATCCAGCTCAACAAGGAGCTCATCAACCTGCAAAAGGAGATCAAGAAGAGGACCGAAGACCTGTTAATGAAGGGCAACACGAAGAACAACCCGAACCCAAAGGGGAAACGCCACCCTTGATCCGGACCCGGACCGGATTCGGCCGGTCCGGAACCAGACCCCGGATTCTGAAACCGCCTACGGATTTCATGGGCACTCTTCGAGCGGGTTCAAAGGGCCTCCGGAGGGCATCGTTTCGGGCCCGGTAGGATTGGAATACAATGATTGTGGAACCTCCGGCCGGTTTCAGGCCTCAAAACCGAGGCCATCAAACCCTGTCTTCGAGGGGGTTCGAGTCGAAAGCACGAGGAGACGAAACTCCATGACCGGACACGTTCGGGTTTCCCGCCGGGCCGCTCTGCCCGTGGCAGCGTGGCTCCTCATCCTGCTCTTCGGCCCGACCTGGGTGCGCCCGGAGGCCCAGCAACCCAAGAGCCTGGCCCACCTCATCAAGGACCAGCAGAACGCCCTGAAGCGGCTCCAGGTCCTCATCCAGAAACTGGACCGCCTGGCCGACCGCCTGGAGCGGGAAGGCCAGGGCTACGCCGCCAACCTGCTCAGGAGAGCACGCGCCCACCTCCTGAACAAGAAGGCGGATAAGGACAAACCGCTCAAGGAGAGGATGGAGGAGGCCAGACGATACCTCGAGGGAGAACAGGTCGGCCTGGCCGGGGAAGCCCAGGCAGATGCACTGATCAAGCTCCAGGAGTGCCTCTCGATCCTGCTGGATCGCGAGAACCGGGACAAGATCGAGGCCGAGCTGGAGGCTCTGAAGAAGTCCCTGAAGAACCTGGAGGCCATCCGCGAGGACCAGACCCGCCTCCACCACGAGACCCAAAACGCCGGGAATGCGGAACGCGCCTCTGCCCTGCAATCCCTGAAGAACCGCCTGGAGGACCTGGCCGCGCATCAGGAGGCGCTACGCAACCGCACCGGGAGGCGCAGCGCCGAGGACCAGGCCGCCTGGAACCGGGTGCAAATGGGATTGAAGGACCTGGCGCAGGAGCAGGCCCGCCTGGCCGAGACCCTGCGGAAAACGTCCGAGCGAGATCCGGCCAAGATCCAGGCGCTCCGGGCCGAAGCCGGGAAGGCCCTGGAGGCGTACGCCCGCGCCCTGCAGGAGGCCGCAAACCTGGCGGCCTCGGACCCGAAGACCCCGGGCCACGAGGCTCGGATCAAAGCGGAGTCCAAGGCCCGGACCGCGGCACGCGAGGCGGCCGGAAAGGCCGTGCAAGCCCTGTCCCGGACCGTGGACCGGGTCGAGCGCGCCGAGCAGGCCCTGGACCGCGCCGGGGCCGAGGAGCGCAAGGGGGACCGAGCTCAGGCCGCGGGCTCTTCCAAAGCCGCCCGCAAGGCCTTCGAGGAGGCGGCCCGATCTGCGGCCGAGGCAGCGGACCAGGTGAAGAAGCTAGTGCCCCAGAAGCCCGGCGCTCCAGAAACGTGCAGCCGCCTGGCCGGGCGCCAGAAAGGTCTCCTCGAGACCCTGAAGAAGATGAAGGACGACCTGAAGCGGGCCCTCTTTCCCGAGGCCACCCAAAAGGAGGCCGAGACCGCGGCCGAGGCCATGAACCGGGCTGCAAAAGCGCTGGAAGAGGCGGCCAGGGCCGAGGCCGGCAATACGAAATCAAAAAAAGAAAAGACCCGGGCCGCGGCCGGGTCCGCCGACCGAGCACGCCGCGCCCTGGACCGGGCCTCAAAGGCCATGGAAGCCGCGGAAAAGGCCCGCGTCTCCGGGTCCAGCACGGAACGGGAACAGACGGCCAAGGCCCAGGATCGCCTGGCCGAACAGGCCGGGGCTCTGGCCCAAGATCTGGAGAAGGCCGGGAAGAAGTCCGGAAACACCGGGAATGACACCGGGAAAAACACCGGAGCCATGGACGCCGCCACCCGGGCCACTCGGCAAGCCCAGGGTCAGATGGACCGGGCGAGTCAGGACATCCGCCAGGGTCGCACGGCCCGGGCCCGAGACCGCCAGCGCGAGGCAAAAGAGCACCTGGATGAGGCTCTACAGCGCCTGGATGCCGGCAGCCCCCCTGACCAGAGCCCGAAGAAGATCCGCGAGCACCTGGCCCAGTGGCAGGACAAGATCCGCCGGGAGGTGGAGAAGCTGAGCAACAGCCTGGAGGCCATCGGTAACAAGGAGGGTCGAAAGGGCGGAGGTTCGCAGTCCCGATCCCTGAAGCGCGCCGAGCGGAGCATGAAACGATCCCGGCAGGAGCTGGACCGCGGCCGCATGGCCCGGGCCGAGGAGCGGCAGAAGGAGGCTTTGGCCGCCCTGAACCAGGCCGAGCGCGAGATCCGCAAGCGCGAGCGCGACTACATCGAGATGGCCCAGGAAGAGGTGATCTTCAACATTGGCCAGCGGCTCCGGGACGTGCTCGAGAAGCAGAAAGAAATCAACTTGAAGAGCGGGGTGGAGGGTGCGCGCCTCCAGGCCGGCCGCAGGCGCATGCCCCGGTCGGTGCGAAAGGCCTTCGATCGCCTGGTCACTCGCCAGGGCAAGGCCCGGAAGAGCGTGGATGATATTGTGGAGGAACTCACCAAGGAGAAGATCGAGGTGTTCCTGTTCCTGCTGGGCCGCGTGGCCGAGGACATGGGCCGCCTGGCGGAGAACCTGGGCAAGCGGCCGCCGGACCTCGGTAGCATGACCCGCCTCATGCAGGCCGACGTGGTGAAGAACCTGAAGACCCTGCTGGCCACTCTCGAGGAGGAGGCCGAACGCAGGCAGAAGGAGCGGGAGAGCGGCCAGAAGGAGGGCGGCGGAGACCCGCCCCAGGGGAAGCCGCGCCTGATCCCCCCCACCGCCGAGATCATCATGCTGAAGAACTACGAGATCCAGGTCCGTGAGCGCACCCAGAAGCTCCAAGAGTCCCTGTCCAGAACCGCCACGGGTGACCGGGTTCCGGACACCATCCAGAGCCTGTTGATCCGCCTGGCCCACCAGCAGGGCCAGGTGCGCGAGATCCTCAGGAAATTCATGAAGTCCCTGAACATCAGTCCTTGAAAATACGGTAGGAAACCAAGGCATGCGACATCTCGTCTTTTTCGCCGGCCTCCTCGCAGCGCTGCTCGCAGCGGGACTTGCCGCTGGCCAGGAAACCCCCGGTCCCCCAGGTGGCAAGGGGGGCAAGGGAAAAGACCCCGTCCAGATGCTCAAGGAGATCGAGCAGGACATGGGCAAGGTGGAGGATCTCCTGCTAAGGGCCCAGGCCGGTAAGACATCCGGCACCGGGGCCGCCGGAGCAGCCGGCGCCGTGGTGAAGAAGATCGAGAAGCTCCTGGACGAGGCCAGGAAGGGAGAGAGCCGCATCATTGACAGCCTGGACGAGCTGATCAAGGAGATCCGAAAGCACCAGAAATCCAAGAAGCGCGGCGGCAAGTCCTCGAAGCGGAACCAGAAGAAGAAGCAGCGTCCGGAGGGCGAGAAGAAGGACCCCCGGTACGACAACCAGAACCCTCGGGACCGGGAGAATCCAGGGCGCAAACGGGATCGGATGGACAAGAACAAGACGGACAAGAAGCCGCCCAGGGGAAAGCAGAAGAAGGTGGACCACCCGGACAGGACCGGGATCTGGGGCCGGCTGCCCGACAAGCTGTTCCGGCTCCTCACCAACCGCGACCAGACCGTGTTCCCGCCGGAGTTCCGGGACTACGTGGAGCGCTACTTCAAGCGCCTGGCCGAGGGGCGGTCTCGATAGGGACGTGGAGCGTGATGTTGATAAGCAGACCTGGATCCACGGCAACGCGGGTGATCCCGGCGGCCTGTCTGGCTCTCCTGGTTTGCGGGGCTCTGGAGGCCCAGCGCAATACCCCGCCGGCCACCACGCCGATCCAGAAGAAGTCGTTCACCACCCGGGAGGAGATCACCCCCCGCATGCGCAAGGTGGTGGACAGGGCGCTTGAATACCTCGCCTCCCGGGCCAACGCCGACGGCTCCTACGGCGACGCCAACGCCCAGATCGCCATCACGTCCATCACCGCCCTCTCCTTCATGGCCTCGGGCTCCACGGCCAACCGCGGCCCCTACCAGACAGAGGTGAGCCGGGCCGTCAAGTTCCTCATGAACCACGTTTCCACGGATCCGAATCACCGGGGATACATCGTCATGCACGAGGATCCCGACAGCCGCATGCACGGCCACGGATTCGCCACCCTGGCCCTGGCCGAGGCCCTGGGCACGTACGGAAACGGCAACCCCGAAAAGTTCAAGGCGCTGAAGAACGCGGTGGTGCGGGCGGTGCGCCTCATCGAACGCACCCAGTCCGATGCGGGCGGCTGGTATTACCACCCCGCCAACGACGGCAACCACGAGGGAAGCATCACCATCTGCATGCTCCAGGCGCTGCGCGCCGCCTACAACGCCGGCATCTTCGTCAAGAAGCGGGTCATCGACAAGGCCCTGAAGTACATCGAGGAATCAGCACAGAAGCGCAACGGTAAGCTCACCGGCGCGTTCAAGTACAGCCTCGTGGACAACCAGACCAGCTTCGCCCTGACCGCCGCCGCCGTGAGCACCCTGCACATGTGCGGCCAGTACAACACGAACCTCATCCGGCTGGGCCTCTCGCACATGGACCGGGAGCTCGACGACCACCTGACCCAGGGGGACTTCTACTACTACGGTGTCCTCTACGCCTCCCAGGCCTACTTCCAGGTCGCAGGCCGCCCGTGGAGGAAGAACTTCCCCCGCATCCGGAACTCCATTTTGAAGAACGCCATCCAGCCGGGGGAGAAGGATGAGGACTACGCCAAGCACATCGGCGCCTTCAAGCCCCACATGCCCTCCCAGGAGCTCGATTACGGCGTGGTCTACGCCACGGCCATGGCCACCCTGACCCTGCAGATCCCCTACCGCTTCCTGCCGGTGTTCCAGAAGTAGGTCCGGTGTCCCCACCTCATTTCATGAGCAAGAAATGAGCGTAAACCCGATCAAAAACCGTTTATGAAGCATTCATGAGGTAAAAATGAGCGCGTTTGCGTTCAAAAAACGCCTATGAAATCGTGACCGCAACTAACAAACCCGCGTCAGCATGAACTTCAGGTAGCGTCCCTCCAGGCAGGCGCTGCTCACCGGGTGGTCGGGAGACTGGCCGCTCCGGTGGAGCAGCTGCAGGAACCGGCCCGTCTGTTTCGCGGCCTCGTTGAGGATGCCCTCGAACTCCATCTCGCTCACGTGGTAGGAGCAGGAGGAGGTGGCGAGGAGTCCGCCGGGCTCCACCACGCACATGGCTGCGGTGTTCAGCTCCCGGTAGCGGTGCAGCGCGTTGACGATGTCCTTCTTGGCCACGGCGAACTTCGGAGGATCGAGGATGACGAGGCCGAAGGTCCGGCCTTCGGCGCGGGACTCGGCCAGGTAGGCGCCCGCGTCGGTCTCCAGGAACTCCACGGCGTCTTCCAGGTCGTTGAGCTCGGCGTTCATGTGGCCGAGAGCGAGGGCGGCAGCTGACGAATCCACGGCCACGACCTCTGCGGCCCCGGCCCGGGCCGCGTTCAGGGCGAATCCTCCCGTGTAGCAGAAGGCGTCCAGGACGCTGAGGCCCCGGGCGTGGTTGGCCACGTTGGCTCGGTTCACCCGCTGGTCGAAGTAGTAGCCTGTCTTCTGCCCTTGCTCGAGATTCGCCAGGTGCCGGATACCGTTTTCCACGAACTCCACCCGGCCTTCCGGCGGCAGGCGGCCCCGGCGAACGCCGCTCTCGGCGCTCAGCCCCTCGGCGCTGCGATAGGGGAAGTTGGCATTCTCGTAGATGCACTCCGGATCGAATTGCTCCTCCAGGAAATCGAAGAAGAGAGCCTCGCGCTGCTTGATGCCTAGGGCTGAGAACTGGATGACGAAGTGATTCGCGTAGCGGTCGATGATCACGCCGCTCAAGCCGTCGCCCTCGCCGTGAACGAGGCGGTACCCGGTGGTGCCCTGGGCCTCGAGGCCGAGGATCTTTTCCCGCAGTATCACGGCCTTCTCGAGGCGGGCCCTGAAGAAGGCGGCATCGAGGACCTCGTCCGGGTCGTGGCTCAGGATCCTTACCCGGATCTGGGACCTGGAGTTGAAGAGGCCGCTGCCGATGAAGCTGCCGTCGATATCCAGGACGGTCACCACGTCCCCGTCGCGCGCCTCCCCCTCGACGTGATCCACCGCCCCGGAGAACACCCATGGATGGCGAAACCAGAACGGTCTGGCCTTGCCCTTCTTGACGTAGACATTTGCCATGGCCATTGCCCCTTCGAGGCGTTCATTCCCGAGAAGCGGCCTGGATGTTCGATGGTTCACCACGCGGATCGAGGTTGACCGCTGCGGTCCTCGCGGACCTCGCCTGGAATGAACTTCAACAAACCTGTTCTGTTATGTTGTTCCGTTGAGTCCGGAACAATATCCGGAACAGGACATTCATTCTTCTTCAGGTCGTATTTGGTCGTTATCGACGCCAAGCCCCCGGTTCAGGTTGCCGGACCTGAATCCGCCGAGATCCAGGGCCACGTAGGTGAATCCGAGGGACCTGAGCTCTTTTTCCACCCGGCTGCGCAGGGCCGACGCAGCCAGGTCGGGGATCTTGTGGGGCTCCACCTCGATGCGAGCCACATCGTTGTGGTGCCTGACCCGGACCCCATCGAAGCCGAGGCCGCGCAGAAACCGCTCGGCCCGACCGATCTGATCCAGCTTTTCTTCGGTCACGGGATTGAAGTAGGGAATCCGGGAGGAGAGGCAGGGCATGGCGGGCTTGTTCCAGGTCCGGAGGTTCAGGTGCCGGGACAGGGTCCGGATGTCCTGCTTCGTCATGCCCACCTCCATGAGAGGGGACCGCACGCCGAGGCCGGCCGACGCCCGGAGGCCCGGCCTGTAGTCACCGACATCATCCCGGTTGTTTCCATCGAGTACCACTTCGATCCCGCGTTTTCGCGCCTCTTCGATGACCTTCGTGAACAGATGTGTCTTGCAGAAGAAACACCGGTCCGGACCATTCTCCCTGTACCGGGGGTCCTCCATCTCACGGGTTTCGACCTCGACGACCTCGACACCGAGGTCCCCGGCGAGGTCACGCGCATGTTCCCTCTCCTCGGGCGGCATGGAGGGGGACACGGCCGTGAAGGCCACGACCCGGTCCCCGAGCACCCGGGAGGCCACCTTGAGGAGAAAGGCAGAGTCCACGCCGCCGCTGTAGGCTATTGCCGCGTGAGCAAGCTTTCCGAGAAGTGCCTCGAGATCTCGGAGCTTGGTTTTGATTCCTTGGATCGACCCGGAAATCTGGGCCCCGTCTGATGAATTTGCTTGTTCCATGATACACGGGTTCCCGGCCACGGCAATGATCAAACCGCGCCCGGCCTCAATTCACACTACGATACTATCCGAATTGTACCCTCCTCCACAGATCCCGGCACCGTGTCCGGACAGGGCGAGGAGGACAATCACGATTCTTTCTTTTCTAAGAACGGGGTCAGGCGAAGGTTACAGCATCCAATTCCGGATTCGTTTTCCCGATCAGCTGGACACCGCCCACAGGATCAGACCGAATTGCAGGCCGTTGTGCAGGGCGTGAAGGGCCACGGGAGCGGCCAGGCTTCCCGTGTAGTGGTAGACGAAGCCCAGCACCAGGCCGAGCCAGAACAGGGGCAGAAACGTCACCGGCTGCTGGTGCACCGCCATGAAGAGGAGTGCGCTCACCACGATCCCCCCGGCCGCACCCAGATACCGGCGCAACACCGCGAGGAGCACGCCGCGGAAGAGGACCTCCTCGAGGAGGGGTGCCAGGGCCACCACGGCCACGAAGTAGAGACCCCGGAACAGGACGTCCTTCTGGAGGGCGATGTCCAGTACCTGCTGCTGGAGCTTCTGGCCGAAGATCAGGGAAGACAGCATCATGAGGCCGTAGAAAGCGGGCAGGCACGCCGCATAGACCCCCAGTGAGAAACCCACGCTCCTCAGGGCCAGACGCCGGTGGAATCCCAGGACCTCCGGAGGTCTGGCCAGGGCCGCTCGCAGGAGCCACAGGCAGATGAGCAGGGCAACCGCCTGGGCCACGAGACTGGTCAAGGGCATGGCCAGGACCGGAGTGATCCGGGTGAAGGCCTGGAGCAACACCACCCCCCCGGAGAGAAACGAGAGGTATCCCACCATGAACAGGAGCACGCCCGCCATGGAGGGATAGGGGCCCACGGGCATGGCCCGGGCTCCGGGCCATCGCGCCTTCAGCATCCGCACCACCCACACCAGGCAAGCCAGACAGATCACGCAGAGCGGAAGTCCCACGGCCTCGAGCAACTCTTCCATGCGACGGTTGATGTGCTCGTTCATGGCGGCCCGGTCCGGGGCCGGCCGGGCCGACACCTCGACGGATGGAACGTATCCGACTTCACCGGGGAGACCGGACCCGGCAATCCGGCCGGCCGGAATCAGGAGGCACATGGCCATGAGGCCCAGGCCGAGGCAGGTTTTCTTCATGTCACCCTGCATGTCACCCTGCCCCCGTCATGGATCCACCCGGGCTCCGGCAAAGCAGGGGAGCGGTCCGGAGCCGGGATCCCTCCTCTGCCGGCGGTGGTGATGACGAGCTGTAACTCTTTATACTCAAGGAAGGTACAGGCCCTTCCCGGTGACATGCGGGGAAAGGAGGATTCCGGGGGACAGGCAAGGGGGAGAAAAGTCGGGAGCATGGATCACGAACCCCCCGATTCAATACGCGATACAGGCAAAAAAAAGCCCTTTCTTGACAATGAAGACGGAGATAGTAAACTCTTGATTGCTTCGTTATAACATTAGCGGTCTAAAGGTTTTAATTAATCTCGAATTTCTACGCCCGGAGGGATTGGCCCCTGGAACCGCCAGTCCTCGCGGGCTTTTTTAACGATGAGAGTCTCCCTCGGATTCTCTCCGGGATGTTCTCTCCGGGATATTCATTGAAGCCTGTCCGACAGCCGTACGGGTCACACTTGCACCTCCGCGGCCGGGAGGACCGGAACCGGGGCCCCATGGATCCTTTCCGGAGAACGGTCCGAATCAGCGAGAGTTTATCCACAGGCTGCCAGGTCCGCCGAGTCGCCGGGAGAGCGGGTTACCGTTCTCGGGTACAGCGTTTTTAGGAATCGTCTGAAATGCCTTCCAATTCCATGCCCTCGGGGGCCGAGCTCCTGGGCATCATAGACATGATTCACAGGGAACGGGACATCGACAAGGAGACCCTGTTTCTGAGCCTCGAGAGTGCAATCCTCACCGCGGCCCGGAAAAAATACGGAAACTCGGAGACGCTGGTCGTCCAGATCGACCGGCATACGGGCGAGATGACCGCCTTCGACAATGACATCCAGATCGACGCCAACGACCTGGGACGCATCGCAGCCCAGACCGCCAAGCAGGTGTTCATCCAGAAGATGCGAGAGGCCGAGAGCGACATCCTCTTCCAGGAGTACGAACACAAGGTCGGCGAGATGGCCTTCGGCGTGGTGAAGCGGTTCGAGAGCGGATCCATGATCGTGGACCTGGGAAAGGTGGAGGCCTACATCCCCCGGTCCGAGCAGGTCCGGAGCGAGCACTACCACCCCGGCGACCGCATCCGGGCCTACGTCATGAACGTGGAGAAGGCCGGCCCCAAGGTGCGCATCACCATGAGCCGGTCCCATCCGTTCCTGGTCTATTGCCTGTTCGAGGTGGAGGTGCCGGAGGTGGCTGAGGGCGTCATCGAGATCGTCCGCCTCGTCCGGGAAGCCGGGTATCGCACCAAGATGCTGGTCAGGAGCCTGGATTCCAAGGTGGACTGCATCGGCGCCTGCCTCGGGGTGAGGGGCTCCCGAATCAACAGCATCCGCGACGAGGTCCACGGCGAGAAGATCGACATCATCCCCTGGACCGAAAACCTGGAGGATCTCATCGTTCAGGCCCTGAAGCCGGCTGAAATCCAGGGCGTTGAGGTCGATGCGGAGAACAACCGGGCCCGGGTCCAGGTGGACGAGGAGTTCCTGAGCCTCGCCATCGGACGCAAGGGTCTCAATGTCCGCCTGGCCGCTCGCCTGTGCGAAATTTCCATCAACCTCGTCTCCAACAACGACGAAACCGAGGAGGAGCAGCTGGAATACCAGATGGAAACCGACGCGGTCGTGGTTGAAGAGGAATCGATTCCGGACGAAGAGGTACACGTGGAAACCCCGGCTCCAGAACCGGAGCCCGCAAAGGACGGGGAGGAAGAAGCCGTGCCCGGAGCTTCTCCCCCCCCCTCACCCCCCCCGGGGGCAACATCGGAAGACGCCACGGGCATCAGGACGGAGCCGGAGGATATGTAATCCAGTTACCATGAAGAGGCGGCCGGCACCCACGGCCTGCGGGCCGAACCGGACCCCCGAAACAACCAGATTGAACAGGTGAAGAGGCAAATTTGAAGGCGCGGGTTTATCAACTGGCCAAAGAGCTGGATCGAAAGAGCAAAGACCTGATCAAGGTGCTGACGGAGCTGGGCATCGAGGTCAAGAACCACATGAGCACCTTGACCGAGGATCAGGTGATGCGTGCAAAGGCCCACCTCATGCCCCGGGTGCGGCCCACGGCACCGCCTCCGCCCTCGCCGCGCCCCCTCAAGCCACCGCCCCCTACCCTGCCCACCCGCCCGACCCTGCCGCCCCCTCCGGGCGGACGCAAGATCATTCCTCCCGGCCCCCCGACCCGTCCCCCCGGCCGCAAGGCCCCGGGAGACGCGGCGGCCAGGCGAACCCCCACCCCCACCCGGCCACCGGGCGTGACCCGGGGCCCGGGTGTGCCCGGAAGGGGGCCTGGCGTGCCCGGAAGGGGGCCCGGCGCGCCCGGAAGGGGCCCGGCCGCTCCCCGAAGAACACCGCCCCGGCCCGGAGATCGGGAGTCCAAGGATCGAAAACCGGGCGCGCCCACGGCGGCGCCCCCCGCCCCGGAATACCAGAAACCCGGCCGCGGCATCGGCGGCCGCCCCACCCGTCCTCCCGGCCGCGGCGGCCCGCGGCCCCAGCGCGGTGGAGGACGGCCGCCCTACTCCCCCCAGCAGAGATCCCGGCCCAAGATCCGCCGGAAGGAGCTCACGGGCACCTCGGTGGACCTCAGCAGCAGGACCGAGGTGGCCATCAGTCTTCCCACCACCGTGCGGGAGTTCAGCGCGGAAACGGGAATCAAGGTCTCCGTGCTCCTGCGCAAGCTCATGGCCATCGGCATGATGGGCAACATCAACTCCTCCCTGAACGAGGAACTCGTGGAGCTGCTGGCCCAGGAGTTCAAGTTCGATGACAAGCTCAAGATCAAGGCGGACGAGAAGGCCGAGGACCGCCTCATGGCCAACTTCGAAGCCGAGGACATGCAAGAGGACCTGGTGGACCGCCCCCCCATCGTCACCTTCCTCGGCCACGTGGACCACGGCAAGACCTCACTCCTGGACGCCATCCGCGGCGCCAACGTCCAGGCCTCCGAGGCCGGCGGCATCACCCAGCACCTCAGCGCCTTCAAGGTGAAGGCCAGGGAGGACAGGGAAGTGGTGTTCCTGGACACGCCCGGCCACGAGGCCTTCACCAAGATGCGGGCCCGGGGTGCCGACGTCACCGACGTGGTGGTGCTGGTGGTGGCGGCCGACGACGGCGTCATGCCCCAGACCGAGGAAGCCATCAGCCACGCCAAGGCGGCCGAAGTGAAGATCGTCGTGGCGCTCAACAAGATCGACGTGCCCGGAGCCAACATCGACAAGGTCAAGGCCGAACTCGCCGCCAAGGGCCTGCAGCCCCAGGAATGGGGCGGCGACACCGAGATCGTGCAATGCAGCGCGGTCACCAAGCAGGGCCTCGATGACCTCCTCGAGACCCTGGCCCTGGAATCGGAGCTCATGGAGCTGAAGGCCAATCCGAATCGCATGGCCCAGGGCCACGTCCTCGAGGCCACCGTCTCCGGCGGCATGGGTGTGCTCACCAAGGTGCTGGTGAAGAACGGGACCCTCCGACCGGGCGACTTCATCATCGCCGGCCAGGCCACGGGCCGGGTGCGGGCGCTGATCGACGACACCGGGAAAAAGGTATTCGAGGCCCTGCCGTCCACCCCCGTGGAGGTCCTGGGCCTCAACCACGCCCCCGAAGCGGGTGAGCCCTTCATCGTGGTCAAGGAGGAGAAACAGGCCAAGGACGTGGTGGCCGAGCGCCAGCAGCGCAAGCGCGGCGCCCTCGCCCTGTCCAAGCCGCCCGCCACTCTCGAAGAGATCATGAAGGGCATCAGCGAGAAGAAGTTGAAGGAGGTGAAGGTCCTCCTGAAGGCGGACGTCCAGGGATCGGTGGAAGTGCTGAACAAGGAGATCGCGGATCTCAGCACCGACGAGGTGAAGGTGACGGTGATCCACGCCCAGGTGGGCGGCATCAACGAATCCGACGTCACCCTGGCCAATGCCTCCGGCGCCCTGGTCATCGGCTTCAACGTCATCGCCGACGAACGGGCCCGGTCCGCGTCCGAGATCTACCACGTCCCCATGCGTTTCTACAGCGTCATCTACAAGATCACCGAGGACCTCCGGGCGGCCATGGAGGGCATGCTAGAGCCCGAGGAGAAGGAGGAAATCACCGGACACATCGAGATCCGCAAGGTGTTCAAGATCTCCCGCCTGGGCAACATCGCCGGCTGCTACGTCACCGACGGCCTGGTGAACCGTTCGAGCCGGGTGCGCCTGGCCCGGGACGGCATCGTCATCCACAAGGGCAGGCTGGAGAGCCTGAAGCGCGAGAAGAACGATGTCCGGGAGGTGAAGGCCGGCCTGGAGTGCGGCATCAAGCTCGAGGGCTACGACAACATCAAGGAGGGCGACACCGTCGAGGCCTACGAAATCATCAAGGTGAAGCGAACATTGAGCTCGTAAACCCATCAGTTTGAATAGCCCTGAGTTTGAATAGCCCTGAGTTTGAATAGCATGGTCGTCGGACTGCTGCAGATGGACCTGATGATCCGGGGCGCCCGGAGCCTGAAGGAGAAGCGCCGGGCTGTCAAGAGCTACAAGGACCGCATCCGCTCGAAGTTCAACGTTTCCATCGCAGAAGTAGGCGACCACGACCTCTACCAGCGCGCCGACCTGGCCGTGGCCTTCGTGGGCACGGACGTGGCCTTTGTCCAGAGCGTCCTCCAGAAGGTGGTCAACCAGGTTCCCTACACCCGGGACCTGGAGCTCATCAACCACTACATCGAGATCCTCTGAGAAATACACGACCCATGGCTGCTCCGAGAAAGATCGAACGGCTCAAGAACGTCATCCTCCGCAAGGCCTCGCAGGTGATCCTCTACGAGCTCCACGACCCCCGCCTGGGCTTCGTGACCCTGACCAAGGTGGACCTCTCAGACGACCTTCGCCACGCCATCCTCTACTACTCCGTCATGGGCCCCGACGCCGACAAGTCCAAGACCGAGCACGGCCTGGAGGCGGCCCGGGGCTACGTTCAGAAGGAGATCGCCGGAGCCCTGAAGACCCGGGTAGCGCCGCAGATCCAGTTCCGGTACGACGAGAGCATCGAGGGATCGCTCCGGATCTCCCGCCTCATCGACCAGGCAGTGGCCGAGGACGAGGCGGTGCGCAAGCAGCGAGAAGAGGACCAGGACGACCCGAAAAATCACGACGAAAACGCGTGATGAGGCCGAGCAGCCCGTGGATTTCGTTCAGAGCTCTTCCTTGTCGAACTTCGCCACGAAGCCGCATACGTTGCGCTGCATGAAATCGTAGGTGGTGTTGAAGTTCAAATCGATGAGGCTCCACCGATCCCGGTTGATGTCTCCGGGAAACACCGCCGCCACCTCCAGGAAGACGCTGCGCACGTCCAGGTTGTAGGATTCGATACGCACGTTGTAGACCGACGGGTCGTTCTCGGTGCCGGGGAACATGAGCCTCAGCCCCATCATGCCCGCAGGCCGCTGCATGACCTCCAGGTGCTCGCCGCCGAAGCCGCACATGTGGCCGCCCAGAAACTCCCGGGCGTCCCGGGACGTTCTCGGCGTCACCAGGGATCGGACGATGCACTGCTGGGCGCTGAACTGCGGGATGTTCAGCGTGGCCATGGTCACGTCGGCCACCTGGCCCATGCGGTCGATGTAGCTCTCCAGCGATAGGTCCGTCATCTCCTCCTGGATCTGGATGCGGTCGGGCATCAGGGTGACGGCGGACACCTGCTGCTGCTGCTGGGACAGGGCCCGGGTGGTGACCAGCTGGGCGCTGCCCTGATTCGGGTCCATGTTGAAATTCATGTACCAGGAGCTGTCGCGGCTGACCAGTTCGGTATACACCGCCCTCAGGGCCTCGGCGTCGTGCTGCATGGGAAAGTGCACGAGCTCGGTGATGAAGGCAATGCTTCTGGGATCATAGGTCCTCATGGCGGATTCTCCGGTTCGGGGCTTCCAGGGCTTGCTCCAGGGTGCCCGGCAAGGGCCGGGGTGTCAAGTGGCCCGGCGCCACCGGGTGCCGTCGGGCCCGTCCTCCAGGACGATGCCCCGGTCCTTCAGTTCGTCCCGGATCGCATCGGCCCGGGCGAAATCCTTCCGGGCCCTGGCCTCGATGCGCTCCTCGAGGAGGCGCTCCACCTCGGCGTCGAGGAGGTCCTCGACTGCCGGGACCAGGATGCCGAGAACCCGGTTCACCTCCTCCACGAAGGCCCGGGCGGCGGCGGCGTCGCCGGCTCTCAGGTCTTGCCTCCTCAGGTCGTTCACCACCTCGTGGAGGGCAGCCAGGCCGGCCGAGACGTTGAGGTCGTCGTCCAGGGAGGCCGTGAACCGGGACCGGGCCGTATCCACGGCCTGGAGGATCTCGGGTGTCTCCCCCTCCGGTCGCTCCTCGGCGAGGCCCCGGTAGAAGATGTCGATACGCTCCAGCGTCCGCCGAGCCGATTCCAGGCCTTCCAGGGTGAAGTTCATGGGTGTGCGGTAGTGGGTGGACAGGAGGGCGTAGCGCAGCGCCAGACCGGTAACGCCCTTCTGCAGCAGACCGCGGAGGGTGTAGAAGTTGCCCCTGGACTTGGCCATCTTCTCCCCGTCCACCAGGAGGTGGCGCACATGCATCCAGGTCTTCACGAAGGTCTTCCCCGAGGCGCCCTCGGCCTGGGCAATCTCGCACTCGTGGTGGGGAAACTTGTTGTCCTCGCCGCCGGTGTGGATGTCGAAGCTCTCGCCCAGGTACTTCATGCCCATGGCCGAGCACTCGATGTGCCATCCGGGGAATCCGTGGGGCCCCCAGGGCGAGGCCCACTTCATGATGTGATGGGGATCGGACTTCCACAGCGCGAAGTCGAAGGGATTCCGCTTGTCGGGGTGCGGGTCGATGCGGTGGCCGGCTCGCAGGGACTCCAGGGTGTTGCCGCTCAGGGTGCCGTACATAGGAAACGTGGTGACGTCGTAGTAGACCGCCCCGGCCACCTCGTACGCATGGCCCTTCTTCACGAGCCTCTGGATCTGGTCGACCATCTCGGGAATGTGCTCGGTGGCTCGCGGGTAGACGTGGGCCCGCTGCACGCCCAGGACGTCCAGGTCCTCGAAAAAATACCCGATGAATTTATCGGCCAGGGCCCAGGGATCCAGCTTCTCCTGCCTGGCCCGGGCCTCGACCTTGTCCTCGCCCTCGTCGGCGTCGTCCCGGATGTGGCCCACGTCGGTGAGGTTCATGACCTGGGTCACCTCATAGCCCCGGTACTCGAGGTAGCGGCGCAGGAGGTCTGCGAAGAGGAAGGACCGGAAGTTGCCAATGTGGGCGTAGTCGTAGACCGTGGGGCCGCAGTGGTACATCCCCACCTTGCCCGGCACCCGGGGCTCGAAGGATTCTTTTTGCCCGGTCATCGTGTTGAAGAACTGGATTCCCATGCCCTTGCTCCAACCAGGTCCGTGTGTTTCCGTGTTTCCGTGTTTCCGAGTTCCCGAGTTGATTCACGCCTCCGGACGCTGCTCGGCCGCACGGCCGTAGAGCGCTTCCACCGCCTCGGCATACGCTGCCAGGTCGAAATCCCTTCGGGCCCGCGTCCTGGCGGCCTCGCCCAGCCGGGCGCAAAGAACCGGATTCCGGGCGAGGCGCCGCAGGGCGTCCACCACCGGCCCGGGTCCGGGACCCTCCAGGAGCAATCCGCTCCGGCCCATCTCCACCAGTTCGGGCAGCATCCCGCTGCGGGACACGGCCACGGGCAGGCCCATGCTCATGAGCTCCCGCACGGCCCGACAGGTGCCGTCGGACCCCGGCACCAGGTAGAGGGCCGCGTCCAGTCCGGCCAGGCACCGGACATAATCGTCGCCCTCGAGGTATCCGGCCAGGTCCACGCGGTCCTCGAGGCCCAGGTCGCGCACAGGCTCCCGCAACAGCCGATCGTAGTGGGTACCTCGACCCACCACAACGAGCCGCACCTCGGGCTGCATGCCCTCCAGGCGACGCATGGCCTCCAGAATGTCCTCCCACCGCCGGTGGGTCTGGACCCGGGCCACGATGCCCACCCGAAACACCTCACGGTCCCGGTCCGGCCGGGGAAACCGCGCGGCATCGAAGCGCTCCAGGTCCACGGCGCCGGGCAGCCGGATCAGGGCCGTAGCCTCGAGGTCGGGCCGGATCTGTCGGGCCCACGCCTCCTCGGTCACGCTCGGCACCACCAGGCCGTGGGCGGCGCGCACCGTGAGGAGCCGGTCCCGGCGTCTGAGCCGCGTCAGGTCTCCGGCGTAAAAGCTCCGGATCAAACACCCCCGACCGAGTTTCCGCAGCACCCCCGAGGCCAGGAGGTGGTCGTTGGTGCCGTGGACGTGGACCACATCGTATTGCTCCTCCTGGAACAGCTTCCTCAGGCGCCGAACGTCCCGAAAATTGTCCAGGAACCGGTAGTGCTTGGAAAGAGTAAAGTCCCCCACCACCCTGAGCCCCACCTTGCGGGCATGGTCACCGGCGTGGTTCAGCTGATTCGGCACCGGCCGGCCCACGGCCGCGTGCACCTCGTGGCCCCGGACGCGCAGGGCCCCGGCCAGTTCCAGGGCGGG
The DNA here is from genome assembly GCA_964485695.1 of uncultured Planctomycetota bacterium. Taxonomy (GTDB): domain Bacteria; phylum Planctomycetota; class JAFGQW01; order JAFGQW01; family JAFGQW01; genus CAZAKZ01. The sequence goes on from CAZAKZ010000004.1 coordinate 19,388, forward strand.
CGCCACGGGCCCCGTCAGCTTCCAGTTGCTCACCAGGTGCAGGATGCGCATGCCTCTTCTCGATGCGGACAAAGAACGCTTGATTCGAGCCGCCGCCGGAACCCCGACCGCACGGCCGTGGGAACCATAAACGGCCTTGTCGCGCATCTCAAGGGGGAGTCAGGGGTCGGAAGGGGCTACCGCGGCTGGAAGGGGCCGGACGGAGCCCTTTTCAAAGGTCGGGGCCGCCCACCGGGCTGAATGCCCGCCCGCATTCAGCTGAAAGGCCCCGGATGCTCAATTCTGTGGGCATTCAGGCCCTTTCAAGACCTTGAAAGAGGTCGGATGCTCACGGATATGAGCACTCACCCCTTTTCAGTCCGGCGCGCAGGCGTGCATCATTGAGACACAGGAGGCCGGCCCGTAAGACCTCCGGCGCAATGGGGCGCTCCAGGATCCGCCTGACCGTCCAGAGGCTGGCTCCCGAGATCCGGGCCAGGAGCTTGAGATCGCGCCAGCCCTGGCTCAGGGCCAGGTGAATGAACAGGGCTCGAGCCTGACCCCGGTGCTGCACGGCTTCGAATGGCTCCCGGATGGCGGATTGCACGGCACCCATCACGTCAGCGAGCGTGAACTGCGGGACATCGCAATGGGGTGCAGGCCGCGGCGGGGGCGTACCACGGACGTCCACACTCGGATCGCTGGAGACGTAAGCGTGATACCGGTCGCGGAATCCGCCACGTGGCCAGCCCAGAACACCGGCCAGGCGCTTCGCCGTGACCCAGGGATCGCATATAGCTCCCATCACGTCGCGGTGGGTCGACCAGGTCCATGCAAGCGGATCGGTGCTCAGGCGTTCACGACATGGATTCAGCGCAATATAGCGGAGTGAGCGCTGGAGTTTTTTCACGTCCTGCACCGGCGTCGGATTATTCGTCGGTCTCCAGACCGACTCGCCCCTTCCGAAATTCCGGGTGTAGTGCCCCAGGATGGCGATCAGACTCCTTCGAGCAGTTGCAGCGTCTTCAATCCGAGCCACCAGGTGGAAGTGGTCTGGCATCAGGGTACAGCCATAGGCCTCGGGAAACCTCCGTCGCAGGAAGGACCACAACCACGGCGCGGAGGTGGGATTGCAGATCGAAGGCAATCGCGCCCTGGTATGAGCAGCAAGGTGAACGACCAGGGCTTTCTTCATACGCCCAAAGTCGTAAGCGGGCCAAACGAGTTACATGGTAAATTGAAAAACGGAAAAGAAATTTCAGCTGGCGACATCCTCCAGACGCCCGAGGAGCTCTCCGATGGCCTGGAAGTAGTCCTCGCCTGCAGCGAGCTGAATGTCGTTGTGGCCGGCGCCGGGCACACGGAGCAAGCGCTTTGAGGAGTCAGCACTGGCATTGTGGAGTGCCTCGCCGTCGGCGATGGGAATGATCTCGTCCTGCTCGGCATGGATGATCAGGGTGGGAAGGGCCACGCCGGCGATCTTGTCGACATTTCTCGGACCGTGGGCCTCGGTGATGCCGATGTCAGCGGCAGGGATGCCCAGAAGCTCCAGGAGCGGCACGATGCGGGCAAATCCGCTTTCAACGATGAGGCCAGAAAGATCCCCGCTCCGGTTCGTCGCCAGGTCGATGGCCGGGGCCGATCCCAGGGAGCGGCCCATTACCACCACGGATGGATTCCGTCTCTCCTTCTGCAGAATCGTCTTGACCTCGTCCAGGGTGCAATGGGCGTCGTCCAGAAAGGTTGTCAGGGTGGGCACGCCGCCGCTGGGGCCGTATCCACGGTACTCAGCCACCATGAAGGTAGCGGGCAGGGCGCTGAACGCCGGGGCCACCGCATCGTAGTCCCGGCCGGTTTCGCCGTTGCCGTGGAAAAAGAGGATCGTGGGCGTTTTGTCGGGACCGGGAAAGATACGCAGCCTGAGTGCAATGGCCGGCGCGACCTCGAGCAAGTGGTCCCTCGCGCCCGGGGGCTCGGGAAAGTACGGCATATCCGGACGCGGATAGAATATGGCCGAGCTGATCCCGGGGTCTTCCAGAGGATTGGAATGAGTCATGGCACTCTTATAGAGCCGGCTCGAAAACTGAAAAGGGGTGAATGCTCAAATCCTTGAGCATCCGACCTCTTTCAAGGCCTTGAAATGGCCTGAATGCCAACGGAATAGAGCATCCGAGGCCTTTCAGCTGGGCGGGCATCCGCCATCCACCCGCCGGCGCACATGGCCCGATCCTCCGCCCTCACCTCCCGGTTTCCGCCGGTTCCTCTCCCCGCAGGCACGTCTCCAGGCCCATGGCCCGGATCGTCTCCATGGCGTCCAGCTTCAGGCCTTGGGCTCGGTCGCCGAAGTGCGAGCGCACGAGAGCCACCAGCTTCTCGGTAAGGAACAGGGCCCCCACTCGCGTGGGGTGGAGACGGTCCCAGATCAGGGCCATCTCCGGGGTGAGGACCGAGGCCCGGCCCGGGGCGCTTCCGGGGATCTTCCACACACCTGTTTTCAAGCCCCGAACCCAGTCGGCCAGAGGCACGACCAGGACGTTGGGCTTATGGGCGGCCCAGGCGTGGATTCTCTCGTTGAGAGCCTTCTGCACCTCGGGGGAGGGCACCTGATAGGGACTCAGCATCCAGGGGTGCGCTCCGGTCACATCCGGCAGGTCGCCCACCACGATTGGGCACGCGAGACGGTCGAGCTGGGCCAGCCCCTTCTCGAGGCGCTCGAAGCGGAATGCCCGCTCCCCCTTCCGGGAAAAGACGAAGCCGTACCCGTACCAGAAGAGGAAGTCCACGGCCAGGACCAGGGTGGGCTGGTGCTTCCGGCACCGGTCGATCTGCCGGGCACCGATGGCGACGGGTCTCTGGAAGAACAGGAAGGTGAAGCACCGGAGCACGCGGGTGTGGTCCTCGGTGATGGCCCGCTCCATGAGGGTGGAGAGGGGCAGGGTGTTGCCGAAGCCGCCGGTGAGGCTGGCGCCGACGGTGGCCACCCGGGAGAGGAGGGGAGCCGGGACCTTCCCGGGCGCTTCCTGCGCCGGAAGGACGGGGGCGGAGCCCCCGAGAACGAGCGCTGACAACAAGGCCAGGACCAGGGTGTTCCGGTTCTTCATGGCAATCCATCGTCTCCTTGTTTCCCATTCTTTCCGGCTGCGATGTGGGTTATTACCCTGCACGACAGAGGCCAAGATCCACAGACCAAGTTTGGCCTGTCGGGCGGCCCTGTCAAGGCGGGAATCGTGTGAGAACGGTCAGCCCCGACAGGAATCCGGCCCTGCTCCCCCCCCTCACTCGATGGGATCCCGGTCCACCACAATCTTTGTCGAGCACGCGGCCGCGATGCCCCCGTACCACTGCCGCCGGTCCCGCCACCGCTTCTCGTCGGCGTAATACCGGAACCAGCGGCCGCGGTCCTTGGGGCCCACGTGGGTGGTCACGGATGCGTGGAGCTGCGCCAGGTTCTTGATGCAGCGCCGCTCATCCAGGGGCCGGTCCGGAAACGTCACCCGGTCGTAGTCCATGAGGGTGAGGGCCGGGGTGCCATCGGGCCGGGTGTCGACGTGGACGTTGCATGCCTTCAGGTCGCCGTGATACACGCCTCTGTGGTGCATGTCCCGGAAGAGGTCGGCCACGGCCCGGCCCAGGTCGCGGATGCGCGAGGCAAAGGCCCGGCTCGTCTCGCCCATCTCAAGGGCCAGCCGGATCACGTGGTGATCCAGGCGCTCGCCCGGCGCTCGGTCCATGACCAGGTAGCCGCCGCCCTTCCTGCACCGAAGAAAGGCCCGGGGCCGGACCGCGGGCAGGGCCCGGACCCGGAGTCCGTTGCCGGCGCGCCAGGCCCGCAATCCCCGACCGCCGGTCCACCGGTCCAGGACCCGCGGGAAGAACTCCTTCACCACCAGGCGGCCGTGGGCCGGGTTCTCCACCTCGGTGAGGATCGTGCGGCGAGTGCGCTTCACCACAGCCCCGGCGTCCCGGGCCGCTTGGTGGGCCCGGATCGCTTCCCGGGCCGCCTCCAGGCCGAAGTCCTTCTCGCGATAGAGGGTGCCCCCCTCCCACGCCTCCACCCGGAAGGCGCTGGATTTCACCCTACACCGCCGGGAACGGCTCTTCAGGCGCCGCCGCTCCAGCCGCTCGATCTTGCCCTCGATCCAGGCCAGCACGGATTCCATGGGCCCCAGGCCGCCGGGTCCGTCCTCGACGTAGCCTCGCACCACCTCGGCACGGTCCGCGGCCTCGGTGACGCGAGTGGTGCTGTGGAGCAGGAAGGCCAGGTTCCAGCGCCGCACACCCGGCCCCAGGCGCTTCCTGAGGCGTCCGCGATGCAGGTCGATGAAATGGATCCGCCCCTGAGCCGGCGTCCCTTCCTGGCTGACCAGGACATTGCCGCTGTGGAGGTCCCGGTGCAGGAGGCCGGCCTCGTGAAAGCGCCGCACGGCCCGGCCGAGGGCCCGGAGAAACGCGTGGCGCCCGGTGGAGTCCTCCCTGAGGTGCGCCTCCAGGTGGGGCACCAGGTCCAGAACATTGGGCAGGGCCACCGTGGCCAGGTAGCTGCCCACCACGAACCCGCCCCGGCGCTTCTCGGCCACGGCCGCGGCCACGGGCACGGGCAGCCCCGCCTCGAGGCCCGCCTGGAGGATGCGCCACTCCCGGGACGCCTTGGACTCGAACACCCGGGCCTTGAGCCGCTCCCGGACGTCGCCGCGGGCGTAGCGCTTCACGTAGTAGTCGTGGTCCCCCAGGCGCAGGTAGAGCACCGTACGCACGTTGTTGTGCTTGATGACCCGGGTCTCGGCCTCGTCCAGAAAGGTTGCAGGATCCTGGATCAGGTCCTCCAGGTCGGATCGGTAGGCCGGATGAATCCGCCAGTGAAAACCCGCAGCCTGGACCGAGTCAACGTGCAACGGACTCTCCTCTCCACCCCGGGGTCACGGGGAAGCCTCCGCATCCCGGGCCGACCGGGAGAGCTCCAGGAGCTTGGCGTGTTTCAGGAAGACGTAGTACGAGGCCATGATGGCCATCACCAGGCCGGGCAATCCGTCCAGGAACCCGAGGCGAAGGAGATACATGCGGAAGAACCTCCAGGCCGGCCCCAGGACCATGGCCGTGGTGCTGAACCGGCGGCCCTGGGCATGGCGTGCCCGGGCCGCGATGGTGGTGAAGTTGTCCAGGGTCCGGAGGTGGTCCCGCAGATCGCGGTAGGTGTGGTGGAGGAGGTCGCCCTCGAGGCGGGCCGTGGGACCCTCCACCTCGACGCGGTCGTGGGGATTCACGCCGGTCCAGCCCCCCGCGTCCCGGTGAAACAGCCGCAGGCGCCACTGGGGGTACCAGCCGCCGTGGTTGATCCACTTGCCCAGGTATTCGGTGTGGCGATTCAGGAGATAGCCGCGCACCGGGCCCGGGTCTCTTTCCTTCAGGGCGCGGATGGAGGCCTGGAGCTCGGGGCTCAGGCGCTCGTCCGCGTCCAGGCACACCACCCAGTCGTGGGAGGCGCACTGGACCGCGTGGTTCTTCTGCTCCACGTGGCCGGGCCACGCCCGCTCCACCACCACGGCCCCGCGGGCCCGGCAGATCTCCCGGGTGTCGTCGGTGCTTCCCGAATCCACCACCACCACCTCGTCGGCCACCAAGAGGCTCTCGAGGCAGGCCCCGATGCGGTCGGCCTCATCGCGGGTGATGATGCAGGCGCTCAGTTTCCACGGGCCCCCGGCGCTCATGACGGCCTCGCCCCTCCCCGCCACCACCGGAGTATCTGCCACTTGAGGCGGCGAAACGGGTAGCGCCGCCTCAGGCGACGGACGCTCTGGCGCCGTGTCAGGCCGCCCGGGTTCACCGCCAGGTAGGCGTCCAGGAATCGCAGCCGGTCCTGGCGGGTGATGCACCGGTGATCCAAAAGGTTGTACTTCTCCACGGACCGGTCCAGGCGCCTCAGGTTCGACAGCGCTGCGGACACGGGGAGGCCCCCCGCCGTGGTGCGCGAGGCCTTGTCCAGGTCGATGACGAACGCTTCCGGAGGATCGCCGAGGCGGAGGAGCAGGTTCTTCAGGTGCAGGTCGGAGTGCAGGATGCCGGCGCCGTGCATCCGGGCCACGGCTTCTCCCAGGACGTGGGCCACCTGGCGCCGGACGGCCGGCGCCGCCAGGGCCTCGCCCGCCAGCCAGTGCAGGAGATCCGGGGCGTCCTCGATCTCCCGGGTCACCATCTCGCCCGCGTAGAGAAAGAGCCCGATCCGGTCCACGCGCACCGCCAGCACCTCCACTGTGGGCACCCCTTTGGCCCGGGCGCGCTCCACCACCTCCAGCTCCCTGAAGGGCCGGGCTGCGTCCAGGAGCTTGTCCCGGGTGAGCCATCGCAGCAGGCCGCCATGGCGGTAGCGGCGAAACACGGCCCGGGTTCCGTTCCCCGCGTCGTACTCCACGCGCTGGGTTTGGCCTCGCCCCATGAACGAAGTCCCCCCGTGCGCTCGCTCCCGGGCCGGCGCCAGGGCCAGCTCACGGAGCCGCGGACCCGCGTCCCTTCGGATGGCGAGGAGAGAACCGCTCAACCGCACCACCTCGAACCGGGAGGGAACCAGTGATTCCAGAAACCCCGGACCTTTCAAGATTGCACTTAACCCCTTGAATACAAGGAACTAACCTCGAAGAGTCTAAGAAGGAAAATCGCTGCGGTCAACAAAAAGCAAAAAGGTACTTATTCCATTTTTTGGCCCAATCCATATAAGCCCGTGGATAATCTCTCGTGAAGCCAGAATCGAGGATTTTTCGCCCGGGTTCGTCCTTGGCGGATGAGTCGATACAGCGGAGAGTATCGATGAATCCGACCTGGGCGGACCCGGGAGAAAAGGACCGATTCTGGCCCACGAGAGATTATCCATGGGCTATACATTCTTCGATGAATCTGGACCTGCCAAATGATCCCAGAATCCTGATCGTTCGCCTGAGCGCCCTCGGGGATGTGCTCTTCGGCCTGGGCGTGGTCACCGCGCTCCGGCAGCACTTTCCCGCCGCCCACATCGCCTGGCTGGTGGAACATCCGAGCGCGGACATCCTCCGCCACTACCCGGACCTGGACCGGGTTCACGTGCTGCCACGGCGCCGCATCCGGAATGCCTGGCGCCGGCCCTGGACCTTACCCTCCGCTCTTTGGGACGTCCTGGGCCGCATGCGGTCCTGCGGCCGGGAGGGCTGGGACCTGGTCCTGGACCTCCAGGGCAATTCCAAGAGCGGCGTGTTCACGGGACTCACCCGGGGCCGCATCCGGGTGGGCCACGACGGCCGCTACCGCAAGGAGTTCCTGAATGCCCTCTTTCTGAACCGACGCCTGCACCCCGTGCCCGAGGGCGAGGCCACCCGCCACCGGGCCGAACGGGACCTGGGCATGGTGCGCGCCCTGGGCATCCCGGCGGAGTACACCCCGAGGCCCCTGGAGATCCCGGCCGACATCCAGGCCCGGGCCGAGCGGTTCGTGGCCGGCTTGCCAGGGGCCGGGCCGGTGGTGGTAGTCCACCCCGGCACCAGCGCCTTCGGGGCCTACAAGCGCTGGAAACCGTCGCGGTTCTCCGGCCTCGCCGATCGCCTGGTGCGCGAAGGCGGCGCCCGGGTGGCCGTGTCGTGGGGGCCCGGCGAAGAAGCCCTGGCGCGGTCGATCCCGGAGGCCATGGAGGAGACTGCCACCCTGTTTCCGCCGCCCGAAGGCCTCCTGTTTCCGGCCGCCGTGTACGGCCTGGCGAATCTGGTGGTGGGGGCCGATTCGGGGCCCATGCACCTGGCCGCCCTCATGGACACCGCCACTCTGACCCTGTTCGGCCCCAAGGATCCCGCAATCTATCGCCCGGCGGGTGAAAAAGCCGAGACGGTCTGGAAAAACGTCCATTGCAGCCCCTGCCAGGTCCGTAAGTGTGATACCGTGATCTGCATGGAATCCCTGCACGTGGAGGACGTGGCGACCCCGGCCCTCGAGATTCTGGCCCGGGTTCCCCGCCCGGACATTTTCGATCCTCCCCGTGAATGGGCCCCTTGAATGCTGTAGAATCCGCTTCTTTTCAATTTCTGGAGAGATGCCATGCGGCCTGACGGCCGGAATCCCGACGATCTGAGACCGGTGGAGATCACACCGGACTTCCTGAAGTACGCCCACGGCAGTGCCCTCTTCTCGGCCGGAAACACCCGGGTGCTGTGCGCGGTCATGGCCGAGGACGGCGTTCCGCCCTTCCTGGTGGGCCGGGGCAGGGGCTGGGTCACTGCCGAGTACGAGATGCTCCCCTCCTCGACCCTCAGCCGGAAGCATCGGAACTGGCGCCGCGGCCGCTCCGACGGCCGCACCCTCGAGATCCAGCGCCTGGTGGGCCGGTCGCTCCGGTCCGTGGTGAGAAACGACCGCCTCGGGGAGCGCACCTTCTGGGTGGATTGCGACGTGCTCCAGGCCGACGGCGGCACCCGCACGGCCTCCCTCACCGGGGCCTACGTGGCCCTGGCGCTGTGCATCCACAAGATGCTCGAGACCGGAGCCCTCACCAAGAATCCGCTCATTGGCCAGGTGGCCGCCGTGAGTTGCGGCATGGTCCACGGCCGGCCCGTCCTGGACCTCAACTACGAGGAAGATCAGAAGGCGGACGTGGATCTGAACCTGGTGATGACCGGCACCGGAAAGATCGTGGAAATCCAGGGCACGGCCGAGGGCGATGCCTTCTCCGAGGAGGACCTGGGCCACATGCTGAACCTGGGCCGGGCCGGCATCGTGTCGCTCCTGGCCCGGCAGAGGGACAGCCTCCCGGAGGGTTTGATCCCATGACGGACACACCCCGGCTGGTCCTGGCCACCGCGAATCCCCACAAGGTGGAGGAGATCCTCCACATGGTGTCGGGATTCGACATCCACGTGGCCACCCTCCGCGACTATCCGGGGGTGGAGCCCGGCCCCGAGACCGGGGAGGACTTCGAGGCCAATGCCACCTTGAAGGCCGAGGCCGTGGCCGCGGCCACGGGGTGCTGGGCCCTGGCCGACGACTCCGGCCTGGAGGTGGAGGCCCTCGGGGGCCGACCCGGCGTCTTCAGCAAGCGCTACGCGGGACCCGACGCCTCGTCCTCGGACAACAACCACAAGCTCCTCCAGGAACTCGAGGCCGTGCCGCCCGAGGAGCGCCGGGCCCGGTTCGTCACCGTCATGGCCCTGGCCCGGCCCGGCGAAGAGACCCTCCTGGTGCGGGGCGAGGTGAAGGGCACCATCCTCGAAGCGCCGCGGGGCAGGAGCGGCTTCGGGTACGATCCGCTGTTCTACTACCCGCCCTTTGACCGGTCGTTCGGGGAATTGCCCCTGGAGGAGAAGAACCGCGTCAGCCACCGGGCCGAGGCCGTGGCGGCCATGCAGAAACGTCTCCACCACCTCCTGAACGGAGAGAAGGAGCGCGCATCCCCCGGCCGCCTTGGGCCCGATCCCGCCTCGAGTGAGGCCCTTGAAAAAGAGACACTGGAGAGAAAAGTACGGACCCTGGAGTACGTCGAGGCCGTGGTGGTGGCGCTGATCATGGCCCTCATCCTCCGGGAGTTCTTCATGGAGGCCTTCAAGATTCCCACGCCCTCCATGGCCCCCACCCTGCGGGGCCAGGAGCGCCTCGGGGACCGCATCCTGGTGGACAAGTTCATCTACCAGGTGCGCCCCCCCCGGCGATGGGAGATCATCGTCTTCAGATACCCGCTGAACCTGAACACCAACTACATCAAGCGTCTCGTCGGCCTGCCCGGTGAAGCGGTGTGGATCGTGGACGGCGACATCTGGATCAACGGCCGCATCGAACGCAAGCTTCCTGCCCTCCAGGAAGACCTCTGGATATCTCTCTTTCCCGAGTGCCGTGATCCGTACGGCGCCATGGGCGATGAGTTTGGCCCGCCGGGCCGATTCGAAACCCCCGGCGGCGAGAGCCCGTCCACCGGCACCTGGGAGGCCGCCCCGGGCTCGGGTCGCTCCGCCCGGCTCCGCTACGCCTTCCAGCCCGACGCCCGGACCTCCATGGGACGCAGTGCCTCGCTGCGCTACGGGGCGCCCGCCATCGGCATCGGGGGATACCGCGACATCCGGTTCTCCGGCACGGTGAGGCTGTCGGACGCCGCCTCCACCGCGGCCGTGGAGTTGACCACCCGCGGCGTCGTGCATCGCGTCCTGTTCAGGGCCGGGGGCCAGGGCACCGGCACCAACCTGGCCGAGGCCCTTCGGTCGGGGGGCGGGCTCTTCACCCGAAACGGAAAGCACCTCGAGCCCGGTGCCGGCCGGCACCTCCCCGTGGGGGAAGCCGTGGCGGTGGCGGTGATGTTCGTGGACTACCAGTTCATCGTGGAGGTGAACGGGGAGATCTGGTTCCACCACGCCTTCGAGCCCCGGCGGGTTCCCGAGACCCTCAACGTTCAGGCCACCACCCTCACCCTGACCCTGGGAGAAGGGGGCGGCCGCTGGGGCGACCTGGCCGTGGCCCGGGACCTCCACTACACCTCCGTGAAGCGGTTCCAGGTGCCCGAGGATTCCTTCCTCGTTCTGGGGGACAACAGCACCAACAGCCGGGATTCCCGGAAGTGGGGGAAGATCCGCATGCACCTGAAGAACGGCCGTGTCATCGAGGTGGAGAAGGACGCCCCGGACATCCGGTTCCACCCGCGCACCCGGCTGCAGACGAGGTACACCGACGTTCTGGGAAACCACTACCTGCCCGAGGAGATCGATTTCGAAAAACAGAGGGAAATCGTGGCCGCGCCCTTCGTATCGCGCGACCTGCTCATCGGCCGGGCGTTCATGGTCTTTTTTCCATGGCCGCCGTTCTACACACGGGAATTTCGACCGGGGTTGATTCGATGACCAAACGCAAGAAAAAAGGCAAGCAGAAGAAACGCGCCGCAAGCGACCGCAAGGCCACTGCGAGCAAACCGGCGAGCAAGCCTGTGAGCAAGCCGGCGAGTAAGCCGGCGAGTAAGCCGGCAAGCAAGAAGGAAAAGGTCGCCGAGAAAGACAAGACGGACAAGCCGGACAGGCGTCAAAAGAAAGAGGAGAAGGCGAGGAAGAAAAGAGCCTTGAGCCTCGCACCGGGGGCGCCCAAGATCGTGCGGATGGTGGTGGAAAACCTCGAAGCCCTGGCCGTGGCCCTCATCATGGCCCTGCTCGTACGGCAGTTCGTGCTCGAAGCCTTCAAGATTCCTTCGGATTCCATGTTCCCCACCCTGAACGGAGAGATCACCAACGGGGACCGGGTCATCGTGAACAAGATGCACTGGCTCCTCGGCCACGAGCCCCGGCGGTGGGACGTCACCGTCTTCAAGTACCCCCTGGACATCCGGCGGAACTTCATCAAGCGCCTGGTGGGTATGCCCGGGGATCGTCTCACCGTGGTGGACGGGGACATCTGGATCAACCAGCAGGTGGAACGGAAACCGTCCCGGGTCCAGCGCAGCATCTGGTTCGAACGATTTCCGGAGGTTCCCGCATTCACCCACCGTCCGGCCCGTTGCGGCTGGGTCCAGAAGGGCCGGGGCTGGCAGGGCATGAAGGACCGCTTCACGGCCTCGCCTCCCGGCGCCGAGACCTTGCACCTCGACTTCGACTTCGCCACCCCCAAGAAGATGGACGGGGTCAGTGAAACGACCTACCACGACGTGAGAGACTACCGCGTGCGGGGGGAGGTCACAGCCGCGGCCGGGGCCGAGGTGGGGGTGGAGATGACGGTGCGGGACGTGCGGTACCGGGTGGTGCTCCCCACCGGATCGGCCACGGCACGGGTGGACTTCCCCCGCGATCTATACACGATGGAGGTGCTGGAGGAGGGGGGCACCTCGAAGACCCTGCCGTCCGGCTCGGCCGTGAACTTCGAGGTGGCTCACTGGGACTGGGGCCTGGAGGTACGCGTGGACGGAGAGGTCTGGTTCTCGTACCGCCTGAACCCGAAGCCCTGGTCGGCCTACAAGAAGGGCGCCCGGTGGCCTGAGATGTTCAAGACCACCCCGAAATACACCGCCCTCCGACTCTCGGCACGCGGAGGCAGCGTCGCTTTCGAGGACCTGGCCGTGGACCAGGACATCCACTACACCCAGCCCTACAACGGGGTGTGGGACACCCTGCACTACACCTTCATGGGCAAGAAGCTTCCCGGGGGCAAGATCCCCGAGGGCTACTACTTCATGATGGGCGACAACAGCCACGGCAGTCGGGACTCCAGGCTGTGGCACCGCATCCAGGTGGAGAAGAAACCCAGGAGCGGGGAGCTGATCTGGGGCGAGGAGTACTCCTGGAGCCTGGACAGCGATCACATGCACAACGAGAGAGTGGTCAACTTCGTGGACTTGAACGGCAACGGATACCTGATCCCCAATTTCACGGTGGGGGATCCTCTGGACGAGCAGAACCTGAGCAAGGCGGTGAAGGCCTGGGAGCCCTTCGGTCTGATCCCCCGGCATCACCTCATGGGCCGAGCGCTGTGCGTGTTCTGGCCCTTCCCTCCTTTCTATAGAGAATTCAGACCCAAGCTCGTCCGCTGATCGGGTGCCCGCCAGACAGGGTGCGCTGCACGACATGAACAGCACGAAACATACCGGCTCCGGCCCGAAGCCCTCGGATTCGGGCCGGGACTCCAGCGACCTCTTCGAGGTGAAGGGCCTGGTGAAGACCTACGGCACCCGCACCGTGGTGGCCGGCGTGAGCTTCAAGGTGCGGCCGGGGGAGATCGTCGGGTTGCTGGGCCCCAACGGCGCCGGCAAGACCACCAGCTTTCTCATGAGCCTCGGCCAGGTACGGCCCGACCGGGGCGAGATCCGGCTTCGCGGCCGGGACATCACGAATCTGCCCACGTACAAGCGGGCCCGCAACGGCATGAGTTACCTGGCCCAGGAGCCTTCGGTGTTCCGACGTCTCACGGTGGAGCAGAACGTGCTGGCCGTGCTGGAGGTCCAGCGCCTGAGCCGCACGGAGCGCCGGGAGCGGTGCCACGCTCTGCTGGACGGCATGGACATTCTGCACCTGCGGCGAAACCGGGCCGAGACCCTGAGCGGCGGGGAACGCCGGCGCCTGGAAATCGCCCGGGCCCTGGCCACGGAACCGTGCCTGATCCTGCTGGACGAGCCCTTTGCCGGGGTGGATCCCCTGGCCGTGGAGGAGATCCAGCGCATCGTCAAGGAGCTGAAGCGCAACGGCATCGGCATCCTGCTCACGGACCACAACGTGCGCGAGACCCTGAGCATCACCGACCGGGCCTACATCATCTACGAGGGCCGCATCCTGAAGCACGGGCCGGCCCGGCTGCTAGTAACGGACCCGATCGTCCGGAAAGTCTACCTGGGCCAGACGTTCCTCATGCCCGAGATCGGGGTTACCTCCCGGGAAGTGGACCTCCTGGACGCAAAGCCCGAAAAGGCCTCCAAGGCCCCTTCCGATCCCGATCTGGTGGATCGAAGCCGGGAGATCTACGAAGACGAGAAGCGCCGCCGCCCGGACAAGGGCTCCCGGGGGAAGAGCACGTGACACGAATTCATTCCGGCACCTCAGCGTAAAGTGCCGATATTCACCGTGTGGCTTTCCCGATTCTCGACCTGAAACTGGAGCCTCATGCAAGACACCGAAGCCGCCAACCGCATCCTCCTCGCCGACGACGAGAAGGGCATCCGGGATTCCCTGGGCCAGTACCTCGAGCGGGTCGGGTACGAGGTGCACCTGGCCGAGGACGGTTACGAGGCTCTGGAGCAGCTGGAACGCGAGGCCTACTTCCTGGTCCTCACCGACATCATGATGCCCAAGTTCAACGGCCTGGAACTCCTGACCTACGTGAAGGAGAACTTTGCCGAGACCGACGTCATCATGATCACCGGCAACATCGACGTCGAGTATGCCATCCAGGCGCTGCGGCGGGGCGCCTACGACTACTTCCAGAAACCCCTCAACTACGACAAGATCCTCATCACCATCGAGCGGGTGAAGGAGAGTCAGCGTCTCAAGCAGACCGAGCGGGAGATGAAGACCTTGAAGGCCGCGGCCTACGAGACCGTGTTCGGCTTTGTCCAGGCCGTGGAGGAGAAGGACCGGGAGACCAAGGGCCACAGCGAGCGCGTGGGCAACCTGTCCGAATCCCTGGCCAAGGTCCTGGGCCTCCACGAGGAGATGGTGGTCACCTGCCGCTACGCGGGCCTGCTCCACGACGTCGGCAAGATCGGCATCCCCGAGTCCATCCTCAACAAGCCGTCGTCCCTCACCGACTCCGAATTCACCATCGTGCAGAACCACCCGGTCATGGGGGCGCGCATCCTCGAGCCCATCACCTTCCTGAAGGACGTGGCCCCGGCCATCCGGGCCCACCACGAGAACATCGACGGCTCGGGCTACCCCGATCAACTGGCCGGTGAGGATATCCCCCTGGCGGGCCGCATCGTCAGGTTGACCGACGTCTACGACGGCCTCTCCATGGACCGCCCCTACCGGGGCCCGATGCCCGCCGAAGAGGTGGCGGACTACATCCAGCAAAACACGGGAGTACTGTTCGATTCGGATCTCGCCCGGGTCTTCCTGGAGACGGTCCTGGCTCAGTCCCTGGTGCCGGAAAGCGCCTAGGCACTACCCCGTTGATTTGCCCCTGATCTGGACTACATTTCCCTGGATATCATCTGGAATGGAATGGTTCCCTCCACATCATCCCAGGGAGAAGTTGCATGAAGATCGCGGTTTGTATTCGAAGAACGCCGAGCACCGAAGCCAAGGTGGCCATTGCCGGGGACGGCCGCGGCCTCAATCCTTCGGGTGTCTCCTTCGTTCTGAATCCTTACGATGAATTCGCTGCCGAGGAGGCCATCCGCACCAAGGAAACGCACGGAGGCGAGGTCATCGCCGTCACCGTGGGCGGAGCGGAAGCCTCCAAGGAGTTGAAGCAGGTTCTGGCCATGGGCGCCGACAGCGGGGTGCGCATCGAACCGCCCGCTGACGCGGATTCAGCCGGCATCGCCGCTGCCCTGGCCGAGGCCCTGAAGGACATCGCCCCGGACCTCGTCTTCTGCGGCAAGATGGCCGTGGACGAGCAGGACTTTCAGGTCCCCCTCCGCGTGGCCACCATCCTGGACATACCGGCAGCATCCTTTGTGACGAAGTTCGAGGTCCAGAACGGCACGGCCACGGTCACCACCGAGACCGAGTCCGGTTCCGCCGTCCTGGAGGTCCCGCTTCCCGCGCTCTTCGCGGTGGAAAAAGGCATCAACGAACCCCGGTACCCCGGCATCAAGGGCATCATGAAGGCCAAGAAGAAGCCGGTGGAAGAGCGCCCGGCGCCCGACATCCTCCCCAGGGTCAAGGTGGAGAAGATGGAGCTTCCCGCCGAGCGCCAGGGGGGAAAGATCGTGGGAGAAGGCACGGACGCCGTTGCCGAACTGGTCCGCCTGCTCCGTGAAGAAGCCAAGGCCCTCTGAACTGGAGACGAACGATGCCCAGCAACAATATTCTTGCCATCATTGAGTTTCGCGGGGGCCAGATGACCAAGTCCGGCCCCGAAATCCTCGGTCAGGGGAAGCGCCTCGCAGCCACCCTGGGAGGGGACCTCCTGGCCCTGGTCATGGGAGAGGGTGTGACGGTGGGTGCCGCCGGACTCGGAGAGTACGGCGTCTCCAAGGTCCACGTGGCGGACAACGCCGCGTTCGGGGCCTACCTCGGAGACCTCCAGGGCCGGGTGGCCATGCGCGTGTTGAAGACCGTGGACCCGAGCCTGGTGTTGCTACCGGCCACCTCTCAGGGCAAAGACCTGGCGCCGCGCCTGGCGGCCGGCATCGACGCCGGTCTCGCCGTGGACTGCACTGCCGTCGACCTGGGCGTGGGCGGCCTCACGGCCCAGCGCCCCGTCTATGCCGGCAAGGCCATCCAGACCGTGAGCATCGCCGCAGCCCCGTACATCGCCAGCCTCCGGCCCAACGTATTTCCCGCCGGGGAGGCCGAGGCCGGAAAGACCGCCGAGGTCGAGACCCTGGACATAGCCGAGGACCTGACCGCGGTGAAGAGCACCCTGAAAGAGGTGAAGCCGCCGGAGGGCGACAAGATCGAGCTCACCGAGGCGGACGTCATCGTGGCCGGCGGCCGGGGCATGAAGGAGGCCGGGAACTTCCAGCTCCTGGAGAACCTCGCCGACGCCCTGGGCGCGGCCGTGGGCGCGTCGCGGGCCGTGGTGGACGCGGGCTGGCGCCCCCACAGCGAACAGGTGGGCCAGACCGGAAAGACCGTCGGTCCCAACCTCTACTTCGCCGTCGGCATCTCCGGCGCCATCCAGCACATGGCCGGCATGTCCACCTCCAAGTGCATCGTGGCGGTGAACAAGGACCCCGAAGCCCCCATCTTCAAGACGGCCGACTACGGCATCGTGGGCGACGCCCTCAAGGTGCTGCCGGTGCTCACCGAGGCGGTGAAGAAGCTCAAGGAGTAAGGCGCTCGGCCCCACCGGTTGCCAAACAGGGGATGCGCATCGCGTCAGCAGGTGCGCATCCCCTGGTCATTCCCGCGGCGCCCCTGGGATCTCCGCCTCCCCACAAAGGAGTAATGGCCAGAAATGGGCCAAAATCTGCCCGTGGGATACCCCATAAAAGTTAAACGTCCCGATTCTGGCCAAAACCTGTTCGTCAAACCCCGACCGGCGATTTCATCCGGGGTGAATGAGCCAAAACCGGCTCGTTTTGCCGCGATGAATGAGCCCGAATGAGCTCAGTAAGTGCCCATGAAATCCGGGCCGGCGGTTTCATGACAAGTTTCTGAGCCCTTTCCAACACCGGATCTCCTCGGCATCAGGCCATGAAATCGCCACGCACTACCTGCGCTTCTTCCGGAAGGTGCGCTGCATCTCGGCGTGGATCTGCGCCAGCAATCCGTCCGGCCAGAGCTTCTTGTAGGGCCGGAACAGAGTACCGTGGTCCCGGCCCTTCACCAGGACGATGCGGGCGTCGCTGCCGAGGTTCTTCAGCTCTTTTTTCAGGAGCCGCGTGGCCCCCTCCAGCCGGAAGTTGTCCAGGGTGCCGGTGTAGACCCGGATCTTGCCCCTGAGCTTGGGGCCGAAGGTCTTCCAACGTTGGCGGAGGACCAGGCGGATGTCGTACTTCTTCCAGGCCTCGGCCACGGCCGGATCGATGGCGCCGGTCTTGCGGTCGAAGAGGCGCAGGGGCCGGCCGTCCTTTCCCCGCGGGCTGAACACGGCGTCGAAGCTGGCCATCTGTCCCCCCTGCTCCCCCACGCGCCTGAGCTCGCGCTGGCAGAACTCCCTGAAGGTCATCACCCACCTCTTGCCGCGGCGAATGAGGGGGATCTCCTTTCCCCGGACATCACGGTACGCGCTCTTGTCCTTGTAGATGTTCACACCCGTGAAGTCCCTGAAGTCCACCGGGTCCGGAGCCGTGGACCAGGTGCCGCCGAAGAAGCCGGGGTACGCGACCTGCAGCCACAGGCTGCTCCAGCCGCCGCTGGAATGGCCGGTCAGGAACCGCCCCCCCGGCCGGCCGGCGGCGTGAAACTCCTTCTCCAGGGCGGGGATGAACTCCCGGGTGAGCGCCGCACCCCAGGGGCCGTTGTTGGCGGAGTCCGCGAACACATGGTGGCCCAGTGGACACCGGGCGTTCAGGAAGACGTAGATCATGCGGGGATAGCCGCGCTCCATGCTCCGGACCAGGTAGCGGCCGGTGCGCCAGGCCTCGCGGTGAGAGCCCCCGAAGCCATGAACGCTGTAGCACACCGGGAGCTTCTCCTTTGCCTTGAAGTCCGGGGGCAAGACCACCCCGGCCTCCACGAACGTGTCGAGGCCGTGAAAATCGGTCAGGCGCTTTGACTTCAGGCGAAAGAGCTTGACGTGTTCGGTGTCCCCGGGCTGCTGTGCTGCAGCGGCCGGCACGAGCACCATCACGAGGAGCGCGAGGAGGCGCCCCCAGGATTCCAGGGATCTCAGTGTCATGGTCGATGTTCCGATCCGACCGGACGTCTTTCCAGCGCCAACGCGGGTATTGTTGGCTCATCGGGAGGTCTCGATCTTGCACACTATCAGGAAATGAACCCTGAAGCCACCCGGATCCCGCCCACGAAATCGGTTGCTTTCAAACCATCCATGAAACCGGGAATCGGCGTATGGACGGCTACGAATCGTGGCAGCCTGTTCAGTCCTTGTCTCCTAATTGCTGTGCAGGCCCGTGCCCTCTCACTTGTCCGGAGTGATGAGCCGAAACTTCACCTTGACCCGGATCCGGACCGGGATCTTCCCGGGAGCGATGCCCTCCCCGGCCGTGCCTGCGGCCCCCGCGTTGACGGCCACATTGCTGAAGGACGGAACCGCTCTGCCCTCGGACACGGAGAGGTCTTCCTCGATGGCCAGCGGCTCTCCCACCCTGGAGCCGAGGATCCGGGCCATGTTCACGGCCTTCTGCTTCGCGGCCAGGAGCGCCTTGACCCGGGTCTCGTCCTGGTACTGGATCCTTTTGGAATGATCGTAACGCACGCCCTCGACGCTGACGCGTTCGATCCTGGAGAGCCCGATCCACAGGGTCTTGTACTTCTTCAGATCCTTGACCTTGAAGGAGAGGATCGTGGAGGCGTAGTAGCCCTCCTTGACCCGAGATCGATTCCGGTAGACCCAGTTCTCGCCGAACTGCATCCAGGAGGTCTGGATGGTCTTCTCCTCCACCTCGGACTGCTTCAGAAACTGCAGGACGCGGTTCACGATGTCGGTGTGCTGCTGGGCCACCTCCTCGAGGGATGCGCCCTTGTTCTGGACCTTCAGCGACCACACCATCTGATCCGGGGTGACCTCGGTGGTGGCGGTGCCGGAGACGGTGATATGCGGCAGGTCGATTTCCTCTGCAGAGACCCCGGCTCCCAGCACCAGGACGGCCACGGCCGACAACGCGATCCTGTTCATTTTTATTCCTCCTTGATCAGGCAATGTAAAGCGGTTTCATTCCGGTCCCGGCAGTATACCGCATCTCCCTCTCCGGGTCGGGAAAAGGCACAAATCCCCTTCCCGGGGAAAATCGTCTATACTTATCCACCGAGATATCCAGGCTGCATGAACCCCTGTTGGATTGAAGACGCATGAGCGACAAGAAGCCCGATGACAAGCCCAGACCCCGGATGGTAAAGCCCCCGGCCGACAAGAAAGACGCGGAGGCGCCAGCCAGACCCAGAATGGTGAAGCCCCCCACCGACAAGGAGGACGCCGCGAAGCCCGATAAGCCCAGGATGGTGAAACCCCCCGCCGACAAAGACCCCGCCGTCAGAACGTTCATAATGGCCGGGATGCTGGTTGGAGTTGGAATATGGTGCTGGATAGATGCGGCATCGGGCAAGTATCCACCACCTAAAGCATGGACCCTTGAATATATCAACGAAGCCGCGGGGT
>CAZAKZ010000004.1:38726-75946 GCA_964485695.1 uncultured Planctomycetota bacterium
ACCCCGTTTGGTTATGCGCCGCCAGGACTAGTAGGACTCCGCGGAGCACGATAGACCCCGGTTGGTTAAGCCCCCGGCCGACAAGGAAGACGCCGCGGAGCCCGCTCGGCCCAGAATGGTGAAGCCCCCCGCCGACAAGGAGGACGCCGCAAAGCCGGCGAAGCCACGGATGGTGAAGCCCCCCGCCGACAGGGAGGACGCCGCAAAGCCGGTGAAGCCACGGATGGTGACACCGCCCGCCGGGGAAGCCGCGAGGCCGAGGCGGGTGAAGCCGGCGGCTGCCGCGGCTCCGGCCCGGCGCCGGCCCGGCCGGCCCCCGGCCCAGAAATCCAAGATGCCGCTATTACTCGGGGGGGCCGCCGTGGTGATCCTCGTGGTGGTGGTGGCCCTTGTGGTGAGCTCCTCGGGAACGACCCCGGACAGGGCCCCTGAGGGCGGTGACCGGAAGGCGGCCGACAGACCCTCTGAAAAGCCGGGCCGGCCCCCGGTCGCCGCGACGGTCGACGAAGAGGAGGCGGTGGATCCGGCCGACGAAATCCGGGAGGCATACGAGCGCAAGAAGATCCTGGCCGAGAGCGAGGGCGAGATCCTCGACCTGGCCCGGTGGTGCAAGGAAAAGGGCCTGAAGAAGGAGATGCAGGAGGCCGCGGACACCCTCCTGAAGAAGAATCCCAAACACAGCGAGGCGCACCGGCTTCTGGGCCACCGGCTCTTCGAGGGCGAGCACCCGGACTTCCAGGACAAGTGGCTCACCGCCGAGGAATACAGCACCGCCATGAAGGAGGAGAAGGTGTATCTCCACAAACGGGCCACCGATCCCAAGTTCGACGCCATGGAGCACGCCATCTCCAACGCGAGGCACCAGTACCTGCGGCACTTCAAGCACTCCGCGGTATGCGAATGGCCCTACGTGCTCTTCGTGGAGGACTTCGGCTCCAAGGTCCGGAACGAATACTACGCCCAGGAAAAGCTGGACCAGGTCCGGGCGTTCTATGCATTCGTCCGGAAGAACTTTCCCGGCCTCTTGACCAAGGAACCCGACATCCCCTTCCGGGTCATCGTCTTCAAGGACGCGGCCAGCTACAACCGGTTCAACACCGGAGCGCACAGCGGCCGGGGCGGCAGCGGCGGCAGCGGCAGCCGGGCCCGGGCCCACTTCAGCCTCCGGACCAAGTTCGTCTACTACTACGAGAAGAACGCCGCGGGCAGCTCCTTCGACACCGAGACCACCCTGGGCGTGCTCTTCCACGAGTGCACCCACCAGCTGTTGAACTTCCTGCGCCCCACCAAGAATCCCTGGAGCGATTCCATGTGGTTCGAGGAGGCGTTCGCCGAGTACATCGGCGCCGTGAAGAAGACCGGAAAGTACGAAAAAGACGATAAGGGCGAGGACAGGATGACCTTCCACATCGCCTGTCCGAACAAGTACCGGCTACCCGCCATCCTCACCCGCATCCACATGAAGCACTACTTCCCGCTGCCCGAGATGTTCCGGTGCCGGACCTACGAGGAGGCGAACCAGGCCTTCCGCCTCAAGCACGGCATCCCCGGCGGCCACGGCCAGAGCATCCTCTACTGCCAGGGCTGGTCCTTCGTCTACTTCTGCATGAACGAGCCTTCGGGTAAGTACCGGGACAAGATGATCAAGTACATCGAAAAGGACGTGACCGGGGACAGTGGCTACTCGACCTTGTGTGAGTGCTTCGGCCTCGACAACCACGACGAATCGTGGAAGCCCATCGAGCGGGAGTGGCTGGTCTACGTCCACAAGCTCGGCAAGGAGTTGGACATCAAGGGCATCTGGAACCAGCCGAAGAAGAAAGAGAAGAAAGAGAAGAAAGAGGAGTAATTCATCCTCCGGCAGAGCCGAAGGCTTTGAAAATCACGAACCGCTCAAAGCGGTATGTTTCAGGTCCGCCTGAAGGCGGAAACGTGCCCGTACAGTTGCAATGGATCTGGATGGCTGTGAACGCGTCCCGACAGCTTCCGGCTTCGAGTCGAGTGCCGATCCCACGGCCTGATTATGTCCTGGATCGGGACATTTCCGGGCCGTGGGGTATCCCACAGCGCTGAAATGTCCCGATCCAGGACATAATCAGGCCGTGGGTTCAGGAGCGTATTGAGGAAACCCCGTCCCCCTCAATGCCGGAAGTGGCGCGCGCCCGTGAACACCAGCGCCATGTCCATGCGGTCGGCGGCGGCGATGACCTCGGCGTCGCGCCGGGAGCCACCGGGCTCCACAGCGGCGGTGACGCCGGCCGCGCCCGCGGCCTCCAGGCCGTCGGCAAAGGGGAAGAAGGCGTCGGAGCCGAGCACGGCACCCCGGGCGCGGTCCCCCGCCTTTTTCACGGCCAGGTCCACGGCGTCCACGCGGCTGGTCTGGCCCCCGCCCGATCCCACCAGCACCTGATCCTTGACCAGGACGATGGCGTTGGACTTGACGTGCCGGGCCACCACCTCGGCGAACGCGAGATCCTGGGACTCGGCGCCTGAGGGGCTGCGCTTGGAGACCACCTCGAACCGCCCTGTCTTGCCGTGGTCGGGGGTCTGGACCAGGAGGCCGCCCTCGACGCACCGCATCTCGAACCGCGGCGGCCGGGCCTCGGGCACCTCCACCAGGCGGGTGTTCTTCCAGGCGCCGCCGGCCTCTTCCACCACCTCGAGGGCCGAGGGCTCCAGCCGGGGGGCGATGACCACCTCCACGAACTGCTTGGTGGCCACCATGGCTTTCAGGATCGAAGCGTCCACGGGCCGGTTGAAGGCCACAATGCCGCCGAAGGCGCTGACGGGATCGCCGGAGAAGGCGCGCTCGTACGCCGTCACGAGATTTTCGGCCACGGCGGCCCCGCACGGGGTCTGGTGCTTGATGACGGCGCACGCCGGGCTGGGCTCGAGGTCCCGGACCAGGTTCAGAGCTGCCTGGGTATCGAGGAGGTTGTTGTAGCTCAGGGCCTTGCCGCCCAGGACCTGGAAGGCGCCGAAGTCGCCGGCCTCGCCCGCCTCCAGGTAGAGGGCCGCTTCCTGGTGCGGATTCTCGCCGTAGCGCAAGTTTGCGCCGCGCCGGTAGCTCAGGGCCAGGGCCTCGGGGAAGACGGTCTCGCTGTCCGCGAGGTAGGCGGCGATGGCGGCGTCGTACCGGGCCGTGGCCAGGAAGGCCTCGGCCGCCAACCGGTGCAGGGTGGTGCGGCGCAGGCCGCCGGTGTCCCGGATCTCCGCCACCAGGTCGGGATACTGGTCCGGCCGGGTGACCACGGCCACGGCGTCGTGGTTCTTGGCGGCCGCCCGCACCATGGCCGGCCCGCCGATGTCGATCATCTCGACGATCTCCTCGCGGGTGGCACCCGGCCGGTCCCGCACCGCCTCGAAGGGATAGAGGTTCACCACCACCAGGTCGATGGCCTCGATGCCCAGGTCCTCGGCCCGGGCCCGGTGGTCTTCGAGGTCGCGGCGGAAGAGGATCCCGCCGTGGATCTTGGGGTGCAGGGTCTTCACCCGGCCGTCGAAGCACTCGGGGAAGCCGGTGACCTCGGCCACCTCCGTCACCGGGAGGCCCGCGTCCACGAGGGTGCGGTAGGTGCCGCCGGTGGAGATCAGGGCCGCGCCGCCCATGTTGAGGGCCGTGGCCAGATCCACCACCCCGGTCTTGTCGAACACGCTGAGAAGGGCCCGTCGAATCGGTTGGATTGAATCCACGTTCATACTCCTCTCTACGTGCCGCGGTCTTCCAGTCGCCAGCCGTGGTATTTCTCGATGAAGCCGTCCAGGTTCCCGTCCAGCACCGAATTGACGTCCCCCACCTCGTGGTGGGTCCGGTGGTCCTTGGCCAGGGTGTAGGGCTGGAGCACGTAGGACCGGATCTGGCTTCCGAAAGCGATCTCGCCCTTCTGGCCGTACTTGGCCAGCTGCTCAGCATCCTGCTCCCGGCGGCGCTTCTCGTAGAGGCGGCTCATCAGCACCTTCATGGCGTAGCCCCTGTTCTTGTGCTGGGAGCGCTCGTTCTGGCACTGGACCACGATGCCGGTGGCCAGGTGCGTGATGCGCACGGCCGAATCCGTGACGTTCACGTGCTGGCCGCCCTTGCCGCTGGCGCGGTAGGTGTCGATGCGGAGGTCCTCGGGCCGGACCTCGATCTCCCCCTCCTCCACCTCGGGGCTCACGTCCACCGAAGCGAAGGAGGTGTGGCGCCGTCCCTGAAAATCATAGGGCGAGATCCGGACCAGACGGTGCACGCCGATCTCGGCCCGGAGATGGCCGAAGGCCAGGACGCCGTCCACCTTCACCACCACACTCTTCAGACCGGCCTCTTCCCCGGGGAGGGAATCCACCTCGGTGAGCTTCCAGCCCTTCTTCTCCACGTACTTGGTGTACATCCGCAGCAGCATGCGCGTCCAGTCGCACGACTCGGTGCCGCCCGCTCCGGCGTGGATGCTGAGGAATGCATTGCAGCCGTCGTGGTCCTCGGACATGAGGCGTACGGTCTCGAACCCGCCGAGGCTCGCCTCCAGGGTCTCGAGGCCGGCAACGGCCTCGGCCAGGGTGGCCTCGTCCTTTTCCTCGTAGGCCAGGGAGAAGAGAACCTCCAGCTCCTCGGCCTCGGCCTGGAGCCTGCCCAGAGGTTCCGCAAAGCGGTTCAGCGCCTTCAGGTCAGCGATGCGCCCCTGGGCCCGTTCCTGGTCCTGCCAGAAATCGGGCTTCTCCTGCTCCTTCTCGATGGCCTGGATCTCTTTCAGACGGCTGGGGTAATCAAAGACTCTCCATGAGTGCACGGATCCGATTGAGAATGCGCTGGAGCTTGTCGTCGTGTACCTCGCTCATGGGCTTTGCTTTCCTGATCCTCTACTGCCGGGACTTCACCGGCAGAGGATCACTTGAGATCCAGGCGATCGATGCTGAGGGAGTTCAAATCGAACTTCACCACGGTCATGCCCGCCGGTGATCCCTCGATGCGTCCCCACCGGTAAACGATGGTGCCATCCTGGTTCGTGGTGACGATGCCCAGGTCCGTGATATGGACGATGCCTCCGCTTCGAGCCAGGGCATGGGGCATCATTTCCGGCAGCCCCGTCCCGGCGGAAAACAGGTGCGCGCCCACGTCGAGTGCCAGGAGCAAGACCAGCGCTACGCCAAGGGTTCTCCAGAATCGGCTCTTAGTAAAGTGTTCCATTCCTTGGGCTCCACTCGGTTGCGGCTCGGCTGCACTCCAATCCGCCCGTGAAAGGCGGAGGATTGTTGTCAAACTCCACGCCTCCTGCTAAAACACCCCGCGGCGGAATCCGTCAGGAAGGTGCTGGACGCCCGAGACGGCCCGCATGCCCGCATTTCGGAAAAACTATGGAGTCACTTGCGGTGGGATACAACCTGTTTGTCCCATTGCCCCGATTTTCCAGGCACGACTCGATTGAAAACCGACCGACTTCCCGTAGGATCCCACCTGGTTCGACTTCCTGCTCCGGAGACGCAGACGGAATCACCGGGCGGGGGTGACGTCATTGAAATCCCGACATGACCCATGGTCCCATGAACATAAGCCTGGTCATCCCGGCCTATAACGAGGAAAAGCGTATCGGTGCCACCCTGGACCGCATCCTGGCCTACGTGCAGGAGAGGGACCACGAGGTTGAAATCCTCGTGGTGGACGACGGATCCACGGACAACACCGCGGCCCTGGCCGAATCCTATGCCGACCGTCGTGTCCGCCTCCTGAAGAATCCCGGAAACCGGGGCAAGGGCTACTCCGTGCGCCACGGCATGCTGGAGGCCACCCGGGACCTGGTGCTCTTCAGCGATGCGGACCTGAGCACCCCCATCGAGGAGATGGAGAGCCTGGCCGCCCCGGTGCTGGCCGGGGAGGCGGACGGCGCCATCGGGTCCCGGGCCGTGGCCGGGTCCAACGTGGAGGTCTCCCAGCCCTTCTACCGGGTGGCCATGGGCAAGATCTTCAACAAGTTCGTCCGGGTCATCGCCGTGGGCGGATTTGCCGATACCCAGTGCGGATTCAAGCTCTTCACCCGGGACGCGGCCCGGGCCGTGTTCAGCCGCCAGACCTTCGAGGGCTTCAGCTTCGACGTGGAGATCCTCTTCATCGCCCGGAACCTGGGACTCCGCATCGCAGAGGTGCCGGTGCGGTGGGTCAACTCGCCCGAGACCAAGGTGAGCGCCTGCGCGGACTCCCTGAGGATGTTCCTGGACCTGTTCAAGGTGCGGTGGAACCACGTCAGGGGCAAGTACAGGACAACCGAGCAATGACGATATCCTCCGGGCAGCCGGTGGATCGGAAAGGAAACTCACCGTGCCAGACCCGACTGTTCCCTACTTCGATCTCAAGGCGCAGTTCCAGGACCTGAGGGAGGAGATCCTCCCCGCCCTGGAGCGGGTGTGTGAAACCGCGGCCTTTGCCTCGGGCCCCGAGGTGAAGGCCTTCGAGGACGACTTTGCCGCCTACTGCGAGGTGGCGCACTGCATCGGGGTGAGCTCCGGCACCAGTGCCCTGCACGTGGCCCTCAGGTGCCTGGACGTGGGTCCGGGCGACGAGGTCATCACCACGCCCTACACCTTCGTCTCCACGGCCTGGGCCATCTACTATTGCGGGGCCACGCCGGTGTTCGCGGACATCCACCCCGAGACCCGGAACCTGGATCCGGCCGGCCTCCGGGCCAGGATCACCCCCCGCACCAAGGTCATCCTTCCCGTCCACCTCTACGGCCTGCCCGCGGACATGGACGCCATCCACGCCATCGCCGCCGAGGCCGGGTGCAAGGTGGTGGAGGACGCGGCCCAGGCCCACGGCGCCCGCTACCTGGGCCGGCGCACCGGCGGCCTGGCCGCCATGGGCTGCTTCAGCTTCTACCCGGGAAAGAACCTGGGCGCCTACGGCGAGGGCGGCGCCATCACCACCGACGATGCCGAACTGGCTACTCGAGCCCGGCGCCTCCGGGACCACGCTCAGAGCCGGCGCTACTACCACGACGAGGTGGGATTCAACTACCGCATGGACGGTTTCCAGGGCGCGGTGCTCCGGGTGAAGCTCCGGCACCTGGACGCCTGGAACCACCGCCGGGCCGAGATCGCCCTGCGCTACGCCGAGGGCCTCGGCGACCTCCCCCTCACCCTCCCCAACGTGCCCGGCGGCGTGGAGAGCGCCTGGCACCTCTTCGTGGTGGGCGTGGAGGACCGCGAGCGCTTCCGGGAAACCCTGGAGAAGGACCACGGCATTCCCACGGCCCTGCACTACCCGGTGTGCCTCCACCAACAGGCGCCGCTCCTCCACCTCGGCCACCACGAGGGAGACTTCCCCGAGGCCGAGGCCCTGGCCCGGACCTGCGTCTCCCTGCCCCTGTTCCCCGAGATGACCGACGCCCAGGTGGATGCGGTCATCCGGGCGATCCGGGATGTGTGTTCATGAAAAGCGATGCCTTCATGCTGAGCCTGTCGCATGTGCACAAGTCCTTCCACGCGCTCAAGGCCGTGGAGGACCTGACGCTGGAAATCCGGGAGGGAGAGGTGTTCGGCCTCCTGGGGCCCAACGGCGCCGGCAAGACCACCACCGTCAACCTCTCCGTGGGTCTTCTCACGCCGGACCGGGGGGACGTCCGGATCGGAGAGGGAGGCTCGCCCCTGGAGCCCGCGTGTCGGTCGCTCCTCGGCGTCGCCCCCCAGGCCCTGGCCCTCTACGAGGACTTGACCGGCCGGGAAAACCTGGCCTTCTTCGCCCGGCTCCAGGGCCTCACCGGCGCCAAGCTGCGGGACCGGGTGGACCGGGCCCTGGACTTCGTGGACCTGGCCGGCCGGGCCAGGGAGCGGGTGAAGCGCTACTCGGGCGGCATGAAGCGGCGTTTGAACCTGGCCTGCGCCCTGGTCCACGACCCGCCGCTGCTCCTCCTGGACGAACCCACGGCGGGCGTGGATCCGCAGTCGAGAAACGCCCTGTTCGAGAACATCCGCGCGCTCCAGGCCCGGGGATGCACCATCATCTACACGACCCACTACATGGAGGAGGCGCAGCGGCTGTGTGACCGGGTCGGCATCCTCGACCGGGGCCGCCTCCTGGCCCTCGACACCGTGGATGGCCTCATCGCCGCCCACGGCGGCCGAAGTGTCATCGTGGTCCACTCCGGCGACCGGGAGCGGCGCCTGGAGAGCGACGATCCTCTGGCCGACCTGATCCGGATCAAGGAGGAGGAATCCCTCGATTCCTTCCGGGTGATCCGCCCCGACCTGGAACAGGTGTTCCTCAACCTGACCGGGAGAAAGCTGAGGGACTGATGAACACCATCCTGGCCCTGGCAGGCAAGGACCTCCGCCTGCTGCTCCGCGACCGCATCGGCTTCTTCTTCGTCTTCTTCTTCCCCCTGGCCTACGCGGTGTTCTTCGGCACCCTCTTTTCTGGAGAGAGCGGCGGCATGAGCGCCATGAACATCGTGGTGGTGGACGAGGACCAGACCGAGGCCTCCCGCGCGTTCCTAGGGAAGCTCGCGGAGGCCGAGGAGCTCTCCGTGACCCGGGGCAAGCGGCCCGAGGCCGAGGACCAGGTCCGCCGCGGGGAAAAGGTGGCGTACGTGGTGGTACCGGCCGGCTTCGGGGCGGCGCGGGACCGCATGTTCCAGGGCGAGGGGCTCTGCCTGGAGGTGGGCGTGGACCCGACTCGGAAAGCCGAGGCCGGAATGCTCCAGGGCGTGCTCACCCAGCACGCTTTCGAGGTGCTCCAGCACCTCTTCCAGGACCGCGGCGCCATGCAGGACCAGGCCAGGAAGGCGATCCAGGCCGTCCGGACGGACGCCGAAATGGACGCCGCCACCCGGGCCGGCCTGGCCCGGTTCTTTGCCGCCCTGGACAGGCTCATGACCGATCTGCCCGAGGAAGCCGGGGCCGGCAAAGAGCCGGGGAAGACGCCGGGCGGCGGGTGGTCCTGGCAGCCGGTGCGGGTCGAGATCCACGACGTGGCCCGGGAGCGCCGGGGACCGAAGTCCTCCTTTGACATCACCCTGCCCCAGGCCTTTGTCTGGGTCTTCATCGGCTGCGCGGCCGCCTTTGCCATCTCCCTGGTGACGGAACGAACCCGGGGAACCCTGCTCCGCCTCCGGTGCGCTCCCGTGGGCCTGACCCAGATCCTGTGCGGCAAGGCCCTGGCCTGCTTCGTGACCATCCTCGCGGCGCTGGTGCTGCTCTACATCATCTTCTCCATCGCCTTCGAGGTCCGTCCCGACTCCTACCCGCACCTCGCCCTGGCCATCGTGGCCTCCACCCTCGCCTTCGTGGGGATCATGATGCTCATCTCCGTCATGGGCAAGACCGAGGCCTCGGTGGGAGGCATCGGCTGGGCCTTCCTCCTGATCATGGCCATGGCCGGCGGCGGCATGCTTCCCCTCATGTTCATGCCCTCCTGGATGCAGACCGTCAGCCACTTCAGCTTCGTCAAGTGGACCGTCCTGGCCATGGAGGGCGCGGTGTGGCGGAATTTCTCCACCGCCGAGATGATGCTGCCCTGCGGCATCCTCCTCGGAATCGGTGCGGTCTCCTTCTTCCTGGGCGCACGCGTCTTCCGGATCACGGCCCGCTGATCTCACGGCCGTTTTTTAGCCCAAATCGAGCTACTTTTGGGCTGTGAGGCACCTCACGCACTGTTTTTAGCTCGATCTGAGCTAAAAATCGGCCGTGAGCGGCAGCCCGCAATAAGCGATGAACTGATCCACGCTGGAGATGACGGCCGCAGAGGCGCGGATCACTTTCCTTCGTTTTCCCGTGCTTTGTCGCCGCCCTTGTCCTGACTCCGGCCTCGCCATGTCTCGGCCTCGTCCTTCCTGTTCCACGCCTCGTAGAGCTCGGCCAGGAAGAGCGCTGTCCGGGCGGCCGGGGCCGCGGGGCGTCCCGACAGGGCCCGGGCGCGCTTCCAGGAGGAGAGCAGCGCATGCTCGGCCCGGGTGTAGCGGCCCAGACGGGTCAGGCACCGGCCGAGGTTTCGCTCCAGGGCCAGGAGGAGCTCAGGGGAGAGGTCCTTCTCCTGGAGGGCCGTGGCCACGAGGCGCTGCAGGATCTTTGCGGCCTCCGCGAACCGCTCCTGGTCGAAGCGCAGCATGGCCAGGTTGTTCTCCACGATGAGGGTGGCCGGTCGGCCCGGGCCGAAGGTGCGGCGAAACCGCCTGGCCAGGTCTTCCAGGAGCGGCTCGGCCTCCTCGAGGCGGCCCAGCTTGTTGAGGGCGGCGGCCAGGTTTTGCTTGGCGGTCCAGGTGTTGTGGTGGTCCGGTCCCCGGATGCGCTCGATCAGCTCCACCGCGCGCCGGGCGTAGGGCTCGGCCTCCTTGTTGCGGTTCAAGGTGAGCAGGAGCCAGGCGTGCTGGTTGAGGGACAGGAGGGTCGAGGCGTGGTCCTCGCCGAGACGCTTCTTCCTCCTGTCCAGCACGTCCCGGTTCAGGGCCAGGGCCGCCTCGTGGCGTCCCAGGGAGGTCAGCACCGAGATGCGGCTGGTTTTCGCGTCGAGGGTATTGTCGTGGTCCGGGCCCCACGTCTTGGCTCCGCTAGCAACGATCGAGTCGTAGGCCCGGTCGGCCTCCTCCAGGCGGCCCAGCTTCCACAGGACCAGGGCCCGGTTGCTCCCGAGAATCAGGAGGCGTGGGTGGTCGGGGCGCAAGGCCTTGCTGCGGATCTGGATCAGCTCCTCCAGAAGCGGCAGGGCCTCGCCGTAGGCCTGGCGTTCCAGCAGCACATTGACCATCTGGTTCATGGTGCGCAGGGTGGCGTCGGCCTCGGGGCCCAGGACGCGCATGGAGGCGGCGATGACCTTGCGTAGCAGGTCCTCGGCGCCGGGCAGGTCCCCCTCCATCTGCAGGAGCTCGGCCAGCACGCGCCTGGCGGCCAGGGTGCTCGGATCCTCGGGCCCCAGGGTCCGGAGCGCCGTGCCGGCGTTCTCCCGGACCAGCGGCCCCGCGGCCTCGAGGTCGTCGCGTCTCAGGAGCACGCCGCCGAGGCGCGTGCGCGTGTCCAGGGTCTCCTGGGCCGAGCCCCCCAGCTCTTTTTCGAACAGGTCGCACGCCTTGCCCAGGTGCGCCTCGGCCTTGACCAGGTCGCCCAGGCCGTAATAGGTCCAGCCGAAGGTGGAGTGCAACTCGGCCCGGGTCAGGGGGTCCCTGGCAAAGGTCCGGTCGATGCGATGCCGGTAGTCGTCGAGAATGTCCGAGACCCGGGTCTCCCGCCTCCCTGAGTCAGGATGGGCAGAGGCGAGGATGTCTTTCAGAAAATCGTTCACCGCCAGCAGCCGGCGCTCGGACTCCCGCGCGTGGTCGCGTTCCCTGGAGGCCCGGAAAAAACCGATGGACGAGGCCACGGCCCCGGCCGCCACCACCACTACAACCACGGCCAGGGCCGCGACCAGAGCGCGGTGGCGCCGGACGAAGCGCCCGAGATGGTAGAGGCCCGACGGCTCCCGGGCATGGATGGGCTCGTGGTGCAGGAAGCGCCGCACGTCACCGGCCAGCTCTGAGGCCGAGGCGTAGCGGCGGCTGCGGTCCTTGGCCAGCGCTTTGGCCGTGAGGGTCTCCAGGTCGCCGCGGAACCGGGGGTCCAGGGTGCCCAGGCGCGCGGGCTCCTCCTCGTGGATCGCCCGCATGGCCTCGGAGAGGGTGCGGTTCTCCAGGTCCAGGGGGAGCCGACCCGCCAGGAGCTCGTAGAGCAGAACCCCGAGGGCGTAGACATCGGCCCGGGTGTCGATCTCGCCGGCATCACCGGAGGCCTGCTCAGGACTCATGTAAGGCAGGGTCCCCATGACCTGGCCGGCCCGGGTCGGGGCGGTCACGCCCGCCTCGGGATCGGTCATCCGGGCAATGCCGAAGTCGAGAATCTTGGGCTGCCCGGCCTCGTCCACCAGGATATTTCCGGGCTTCAGGTCGCGATGAATGATTCCACGCTGGTGAGCGTGCTGTACGGCATCGCACAGCGTGATGAACATCTCCAGACGCGCTTCGAGGGAAGGGGCCGCGGTCCGGGCCCACTCTCCGAGGGTCACCCCCTCCACGCGCTCCATGGCAAAGTAGGGGATGGCGGAGCCGGTCTCGTCCTCGTGGACCCCCGCCTCGTAGATCTGGGCAATGGCCGGATGTCTGAGCCGGCCGAGGATCTCGATCTCGTGGGAGAACCGCCGCAGGGTGGCCTCGGACAGGAACGCCGGCCGCACCAGCTTCAGGGCCACGCTGCGCCGGGGCTGCTCCTGCTCGGCCTCGTAGACCACGCCCATGCCCCCTTCGCCGATGACCTCGCCGAGGCGGTAGCGACCCAGGCGGGTGCCGGCAAGACGGGAGGGCAGATCTGCGATGCCCGGCAGGGTGGCCGGGTTCGGCTCGTCCAGGATCCCCTGGGTGTCCTCGGCGCACTCAAGGAGCCGATCCACCTCTGCCCGGAGCCCGGGGTCCCCGCCACAGGCCGTATCCAGGAAACCGGAACGTTCCCCGCGCAGCAACTCCAGGGCGTCGGCGAGGATCTCCTTGACGCGGTGCCAGTCGGCTGGGGGTTCAGTCATGTTCCTGGCCGTTTCTCTGGCCGCCCATGCGCTCGTAGAGCCAGGCCCGCGCCACCGACCATTCGCGCTTCACAGTGCGGGGCGAGAGCCCCAGGGCTTGGGCCGTCTCCTCCACGGAGAGTCCGGCAAAGTAGCGTAGCTTCACCACCTCGGCCATCTGCGGGTCCTTGGCTTCCAGCGCCTCCAGGGATTCGTCCAGGGCAAGAAAGGACATCGTGGCCGGATCAATGGCGCAGTCCACCTCGTCCAGGGGCATGCGCGCCCGGCCCCCGCCCCGCTTCGGGCCGGCCACGCGGCGGGCGCGCTCCACCAGGATGCGCCGCATGGCCTGGGCCGCGGCCGCGAAGAAGTGGCGGCGGTTTTCCCAGTCCGCCTCCGGGGTCTGGACCAGGCGCAGGTAGGCCTCGTGCACCAGGGCCGTGGGCTGGAGGGTGTGATCGGCCGGCTCCCCCAGCATGCGAGCCCGGGCCAGGCCGCGCAGCTCCTCGTAGACGATGGGCAGCAGCGCGTCGGTGGCCTCGGGCTCCCCCCGGCCGATGGCCGACAGGATCCGGGTCACGTCCACGGGGTGTTCTTCGCTCACGATGCCTGTTTCTCGAAAATGCAGCACGAGGTTCCGGCCCGATTCCCGATATTACCACCCCGCCTACCCCACCCCGGTTTTTTTTCCTCCCGGGACTTTTCTGGCCCCTGGATCCGCCCCGTATCGCATGACTCCGTGACCGGGAAAGGCCCGGTCCTGAACCCGAAGGAGCCAGATCATGACCATTCAACGTGTAATCCACTGTGCAAGATGCTTTTTCGACGCCGTCCTGACCCTGGTGCCGGGCATTCTCTTGCTGACCCTGCCCTTTGCAGCCCAGGAGCCCGCCGAGGCCGGGAACCCGCCGGCCCTGTCCCTGCACCCCCTCCTGGCCGGAATGCCCGGGGCGCGGAACACCCCGGCTCCGGCGTGGGTGCGGCCGGGTGCGCGCATCAGCTACTACAGCGCCAGCGCCGCCACCTACCATGCCGGCGGCCGGGTCTCCCTGGTGCCCGATCCGGGCGGCGACTGGTCCGATGCCAATGGAAACAGCTACAAGGAGTCGGCGATCCCCTCGGGAACCGGCGGCGCCGGATACACCCAGATCGACGTGGTGGCGGTGCGGCGCGACGCGGTGCTCTGCGAGATGCGAAGCTACATCCTCGTGAATGGCCTGCAGGGTCCCACCAAGCTCGGTCGGGTCACCCCGGTGCGGGTCCATCCCTCGGGCTGTGACTTCTGGATCCAGCCCGCCCTGCTGAAAAGGTGGGTAGGAACGAACACCGGCGGCGTCTCGATCCAGCGCCTGAACTACAAGGTCGAGGGCCGCACCTTCGACGCCCTCTACATCAACACCAAGGTCCAGGGCGGAACCGTCTCCTACGCCTACGACGCGGCCACGGGCGTGCTCCTGAGCTACAACGCATCCAGCCGTGCGCAGCGTCCCGGCATGGCGCTCAACCGCAGCGGCATGAACAGCGGCACCCTGAGCCGGACCTACGGCCGGAACATCGCGATCCACCGCTTCCGCGGGTTGCGCCAGGTGGACCTGCCGTGGAAGGCGGCTCCGGCTCCGAAGTGGACCCGTCGTTTTCAGGGCGCTTCCTACCGCGGCGCCATCACCACGGCCATGCCCGGCATGCCTCCCTTACGCCTGCCCCTGAGCAGCACGGTTCAGGTTCGCCGGCGCCTGGGCGACTGGGTCGAGTGCGAGGTCGTGGCCCGGATGCACCCCGGGGACCCGAATTTTCCCGTGCTGCCCAGCCGCGCCGTCAAGATCCAGGCACCCGGCCAGGTGGGCGGCCTGTGGATGGCGCCGTCAGCCATGAGGCAGCTGCGCAAGGGACAGATCCTGGACCGCGATCCGGTCACCGGCGGAATCATTGGCGTTCTCGACAGGGGCCGGGGCCCCCAGGGCCGGCCCGTGGTGGTGATCCGCGAATCAGGCCAGACCGATCCCTGGGACTACACCTATGACGCCCGCACCGGAATGCTGCTCTCGTTCCGAAAGACCGAGGTGTTTGCCGCCACCCGGACCGTGGTGACCACGGAAGTCTTCCTGGCAAACTGACCGCTGTTAGCGATGGATCGGGCGGCCCGTCTCGCCCCGGAATCCCCGCCAGATGCCCCGCGCCTTGGCCCGGGCCGCGCGGCCCTGCCCCCGGAGGGACTGCCACACCACAAGCGGAAGTAGCGTGGCCACGTCGAAGATCCAGAATCCGAGCCAGGTGCGCAGGGTGCCGTGGCGCCTGAGGAAGTGCACCGAGTTCCGGGCGTTCAGGTACTTGCGCAGCGCCGGGTAGCGATGCCCGGAGGACCGGGACACGTGGTGGTAGGCCCGGGCCGCGGGCTCGTAGCGCACGCGGTGCCCGGCCCTGCGCACGCGAAAGCAGAACTCCACGTCCTCGAGGTAGGCGAAGTAGTCCGCCTCCAGGAAGCCCACCTCCTCGAGCACGGCGCGCCGCACCAGGAGGGCGCACCCGGGGATGTAGTCCACGTCCTCGGGTTCGGGAAACGCCTGGGCCGGTTGCCAGTGTCCCCGGAGCCGGTTCAGGTTCTGGCGGCCGTCCAGGACCCCGCCGGCGCACCAGATGAAGTCCCGCTCGGGCTCGAAGAGCACCTTGGGGCCGGCCACGCCCACCTCGGGATCGCCTTCGACCACCGCGCAAAGGCGCTCCACACAGTCCGGCTCCAGCACCACATCGTCGTTCACCAGAAGTCCGGCGTCGTACCCCGCCTCGAGCACCCGGTCGAGGCCCTGGTTGTTGGCGGCGCAGAAACCCAGGTTCTCCGCGTTCCGGATCACCTCCACGTCCGGATGCTTCGCCAGGACCTTTTCCACCGATCCGTCGGAGCTGGCGTTGTCGATGAGCAGGAGGTCCAGGGCCGCATGGGTCTGGGCCGCGAGGGCCTCCACGCAGGCCCCCACCGTGTCCCCGCCGTTGAAGTTGAGGACCACGGCCAGGACGCGGAGCGGCGTCGAACCCGTGCCGTTCAGACCAGCCATCGCACGCATTTCCAGTAGAGGCCGAACACCCGGTCCAGAAGGCCGTGGGCCGCCCGTTTCACCCGGCCGCCCCGGAGCAGCGGGATGAAGCTGAAGCCCTCGAACCGGAGCAGGTCCCGGTCCCGGACCTTCCGGAGGGCCTGGACCGCTCGTCTTTGCTCCAGGATCCGCGGCAGCCGGGCCATGAGGTCCGCCTTGCCGAGGAGATAGCCGTGGGGCTGCCCCTTACACGCCAGGAACAGGAACAAGATCCCCTCGTACAACATCTGGGCCCAGAACGTCAAGACGAGGGTTCGCCAGGAGAAGGTCTTGAGCAGCAGGATCCAGCGGTTGCGGCTCAGCAGAAAGGCGCGGCGATGGGTGAGGCGCTTGCCCGGCCGGTAGCTCACCCCGGCGGTGCCCTCCCGGTGCAGGACCTCGGCCCCGGGCACCAGGCGGAGCCCGGCCCCGGCCATGCGCAGCCGGTAGCTCAGGTCCGTATCCTCGAAGTAGATGAAGTAGATCTCGTCGAAGGGATTCCCGAGGCCGGCCACCTTCTCGAGGCGGTCCCGGTCCACCAGCAGCGCCATACTGATGACCGCGTCGAGGTCCATGGACGCCTGACCGGCCTCGGTGGCCAGCGCCCCGAAGTTCCGCAGCGTGAGCAGCCCGGTGTAGCTGAACCACCCGCCGTCGTAGTGCACGCGGTGGGGCTCGTGGTGAAATAGCGCCCGGGGCTGGGCGAGGACCGCGTCGGGGTGCGCATCCAGGTCCGCCTGGAGTCGGACGAGGCTCTCCGGGCCGGGCACCACGTCGCAGTCCAGGAGGTAGACCCGGCGGGTCCGGCTCTCCTCGAGGGCCCGGTTCCGGGCCGCGCAGGGGCCCCGGTTCTCTTCAAGCACCACCAGGCGCACGTCCGGCCGGTTCTGCCGCACCCAGTCCGGCCCCCCGTCCGTGGAGCCGTTGTCCACCACCACCACCTCCGCCACGTCCCCCTCGAGGTTCGCAATCCCCTCCAGGCAGTGAGAGACATGATCCATGCCGTTGTAGAGGACGACCGCGACGGTGACGCTTAAAGCGGCCATGGCGGATCAGTAGATGGGCGGGGTGAAGTCCTCGGCCCGGCACACCTTCCGGTTCTTGATGGCATACGGCATGCCGAGGAAGGCGGCGAAGGTGGCCCGGAGGAAGATCCACCAGCCCCACCGGGTGGCCACCAGAGTCCTCTTGAGGCCGATGATGCCCACCGAGTCCTTCAGGTGCTTGCGGCGCTGTTTGCGGCCGAGGATGCCCAGGTGGAACAGGAAGAACCGGAAAATATCCCGGACACTGCAGTTCTTGACGAGATACCACCAGAGGTTGCGCACGTGGTAGTAGAGGCTTCTGGGCCCCTCCTTCATGCCGAAGGGCGTCTTGTGGAACACCTTCAGGTCGGGACAGATCTTGATGCGGTAGCCGAGGGTGAGGACGCGGGCGGCCAGGTCGCGCTCGTTGCCGTAGATGAAGAACCGCTCGTCGTAGTAGCCCGCCTTCTCCAGCACCTCCCGCCTGACCAGGGTGGCGCATCCCCGGAAGGTGGCGGTATAGCGCTCGGTGTTCACCCCGGGATCGTTCAGGTACTCCTCGGGCATTCCGGGCTCGACGACCGTGGCGGAGATCATGGCCGTGGTGGGCGGCTCGGTATTGATTTTCTCGATGGCGCCCTTCAACCATGGCGGCGGCACCACCACGTCGTCGTCCAGGATCAGCACCAGCTCGTTCTTCGCGGCCTTGAATCCGATGTTGAAGGTCTCGCAGGCCCCCTTGGAAGAGTCCGGCATCTCGATGAGGTTCACCTCCGGAAACTCTTCCTTCAACATCTCCACGGACCCGTCGGTGGAGTGGTTGTCCACCACGATGATCTCGGTGAGCGGATGGGTCTGGTCGTAGAGGGCCACCAGATTTTCCCTGAGATCCTCCCGGCGATTCCAGGCGGATATCACGGCACTCACTCGGTTCAAGGGGTCTCGATCATTCATCCGGAAATACAATTACGGGTATAAGCACGGTCATAACGGCTGCAGAAGAAACGATCCGGGCTCCAGGAAGAGCGCTTCAATCCTCCATTTCGGTCCAGCGCACGGAGTCCGTGCGTCACTGCCCGTCCCCGATGTCGGCCGCCTCCGAGGCCGTGCGCGCGAGGGCCTCCACGATGTCGGCCAGCCTCCTCAGTCCGTTCGGCCTGCCCAGGAGATAGGCTTCAACAAAATCAATACCCTTCATATCGATATTTACGGTCCGATACTGGTTCAGACCTCTGAGCGGAGGCACGTAATTGTTCACGGAAAGCTGGCTTTCATAGTGCCTCAGGGCCTCAACCTTTCTCTCCATGACCGGGGAAATATCCACCAGGACATTGGCCCAGACCGGGGCGCCCACCTCACCGAACAGCACCAGAGGTTCTTTTTTCGTCTCCTCCAGGGCCGTGAGCAGGGCCCGCGCGGCATTGATGTGGTCCCCGTGCATCTCAAAAAGAGACGTGCAATAGACCACGTACGGGTCCACCTCCAGAATCAGATCTTTCAGGGCCTCCACCACGGCGCCGTCGGCCGGGAGTTCACCGTCCGGGAAGTGGAGAAACCTCGGGGTTCGGGTGCCCTGGAACCTGCAGGCGGCTCGGGCTTCTTTCTCGCGCAAGGCAATATAGTTCGCGTCGTCGGCATCCTTCCAGGATCCCCGGGATCCATCGGTGAGGAAGGCCACCTCCACGGCATTGCCGGCATCCACGTGGTTGAGCACCATGCCGCCGCACACCGCCACCTCATCGTCGGGGTGTGGGGCCACAACCAGGGCGGTGCCGCGGGTGAACCGGGCCGCAGGTATCAAATCAGGGTACCGGCGGCCATGCATGCCCAAGAAACCTCATGGAAATACTCCTTCTCCACGCTTTTGCGATAAAAGCTTGTTACTATAAGCATTGTGTTGATTTGGAGGCGTTTCGCTTTACTTTTTTCCGAATTTCGAAAAATTCGAAGCCGGCCGCCCGGCCCGAACTGGAACCAGACATGGTGGTAATACCGGACTTCAGGACCATCTTCGGCCGGCCCAGGCCAATCATCGGTGTCATCCACGTGCCCGCGCTGCCGGGCAGTCCCCGGTTCACCGGAGACCTCAAGGCCATCGGCGACCGCGTCCGCCGGGATGCCCTGGCCCTGCAAGAGGGCGGCGCCGCTGGCATGATCCTCGAGAACTTCGGCGATGCGCCCTTCTACCCTGAACGGGTGGAGCCGGTCACCGTTGCATTCATGACCACCCTGGCCCTGGTGGCCCGGGAGGCCGTGAACCTGCCCCTGGGCATCAATGTGCTCCGGAACGACGCGGCCGCAGCCCTGGCCGTGGCCGCGGCCGGAGGCGGGATCTTCATCCGGGTCAACATCCACACGGGCGCGGCCCTGACCGATCAGGGACTCCTCCAGGGACGGGCCCACGATACCCTGAGACTCCGGGAGCACTATCGGGCGGGCATTGCCGTGTTCGCCGACGTCGCCGTGAAGCACGCCGCCCCCCTGGCACCCCGACCCGTGGAGGAGGAGGCCGAGGAAACGGCCCGCCGGGGCCTGGCCGACGCCCTCATCCTCACCGGCCCCATGACCGGCAAGGCCGTGGATCTCTCCCGGCTGGAGGCGGTGAAGCGCCGCCTGCCCGAGGTGCCACTCCTGGCCGGGAGCGGCGTGACCCCGGAATCCGCGCGCCAGGTCCTCCAGTTCGCCGACGGTCTCATCGCGGGAACCTGCCTCAAACAGGGTGGGCTCGTCGAGGCACCCGTGGATCCAGAGGCCGTGAAACGCCTGGTGGCCGCGACCGAAGATTTAGATTCCTGAAGGTCCACTGCAAGCCGATTTCGTAGAGCGTTTCGGAGGAAACGAATCCACGGGTGTCTCAGTCCCTGAAATCCGGCAGGTCCATGGCCGATCCCGATGCTGAACTCGTTCGCCGGACCCTGAAAGGGGATCCGGAAGCGTACGGAGTCCTGGTGCTCCGGCACTCGGATTTCGTCCACGGTCTCGTCTACGGAATCCTCCTCCACCGGGAAGATGCCCTGGAAACGACCCAGGCCGTGTTTCTGCGTGGGTACGAGCGCCTATCCCACCTCCGGGATGCGGATCGGTTCCGGTCCTGGCTCGGCAGGATCGCCACCTCCCAGGCCAAGAACCGGCTCCGGAGCCGGAGAGACGTGATCGCCGACACCCCGGCGGAAATTATATCCAACACGGCCGAGCCGCTGGAAATCCTGGTGGAAGCCGAGAATCGTCGGCGCTTGCGCCGGGCCCTGGACCGGATTCCGGAGAAGAACCGCTTGCCCTTGGTACTGCGGTACCAGAGCCGGATGGGATACCAGGAGATCGCCGAGGCCCTGGACATTCCCGCCACCACGGTTCGAAGCCGCATGTACGAGGGCAAGAAGATGCTTCGAGACGAGCTGAAAAGCCGCCTGAAGGAGACGCGATGAACACGGGGGAACCCAGAGGCCCCGACCCGGCCGAACCCGACCTCGTGGACACCGGCCTCAAACCGTTCCTCCGGAGCGAGGGACTCGGCCCGGAGGACCGGATCCGGCTTCATAACCAGGTGGTAGGCCGGATCCAGGCCGCCCGGCTCCGTACAAGACGCATCTTCACCCTCTCCCTGGTGCCCGCGGCCGCGGCCGGCCTCCTCCTCGGGATCTTCCTGGTGAAGATCCTGATGCTGGGGCCCGCGCCTCGGGAGGACAAGGACCGGGGTGCGGAGGAGGCCTCTACAAACACGCATGGAACCGATCCCGGACCCACGGTCGGCCCCCCGGTCTCTGTCGGCCCGAAACCACCGGATCTCCGGGACACGCCTGCCGGGCCCGAATCCCGGGGAATGCATGGGCCTGGAGGCCCGGAAACCGCCCCGGCCGCCGTGACGGTGGAGGGCACGGTGACGGATCCTCTCGGCAACCCGGTGCCCGACGCCCTGGTCCTGGGGCTGAAAGAGCTCCAGGGCGATGTGGCCCGGGTAGACGCCTCCGGCCACTTCCACTTCCGCATGGCGCAGCCTCCCCGGATGCACACCTTCCTCCTCGTTTCGGCCCCCGCGCATCGTGGCCTTCGCGACGTCCTCTACCGCATGGAGGTCGATGCCGGTGGGGCGGCCGCACCGGTCCGGCTCAGGATGGAGACCGGACTGCCCCTGGACGGCCGGGTGGTGGACGGAGAGACCCGCCAGCCCCTCGAGGGCGCCGTGGTGGAGATGAGCGTGTTCTGGGGCGGGGAGGAGATCTGCAGGGAGTCCGTGGCCAGCCTTCGCACGGGATTTCGCCTGCAGCCGCCGCCCACCTTCCTGAGCCCGCGCACCCCCCCGCTGCGCCTGGCCGCGTTCCCCCACGCGCCCACACCCTATCAGGGGGAGGAGATGCTGGCCGCAGCCCCGCAGTTCCTGCTCCAGGTCACGGTGCAGCGTCGCGGATTCATCCCCCGCATCCTGCGGTTCACCAACGCGGCCGACCTGGCCCGGGCCCTGTCCCGGCCCGTGCACATGCTTCCGGGCGGCCGGCTCGGGGTGCGGGTGGTCACACCCGCCGGGCGGCCCCTCCAGGATGCCATCGTGAGTCTCCGGCCCGCGGCCGCCTTTTCCGGCCCCTTCACCTACAAGGCACCCCTTGGCCCCCGCACCGACTCCCAGGGCCGCGTGGCCTTCGAGGGCATCCCGCCCGGCCGAATATGGGTCAAGGTCTTTCACGCCCACACCCTGCCCCAGGCCGGCCGCCGGGTCGAGATTGCCCGCCGGGGCCAGACCTCGGTAGAGGTCTCCCTCACCCCGGGCGAAGTTCTGGGCGGTCGCGTTACCGATCCCCGGGGAAATCCTCGCGCCGGGGCCGTCCTCTTTGCCGTGCCGGCCCCCCCGGCCGGCAAGGAATCCACCCAGGCCCTGGGGCCGGTGCTGGCCGGGGCTGACGGTCGGTTTCAATTTTCCGGCCTCAAGCCGGGGCCGTACACGGTGCACGCGTATCACGTCCCGGCCTCGGGTCCCGAGGCCGTGGCCCGGGTCCTTCCCGGCCTCCATACGGGCACGCGGAAGGTCAACATCGTGCTTGCGGCCTCTCCCCTGGACCTGTTCCTGACCGTGAAGGACAGCCGGAACTCGAGGCGCATCGACCCGGTCACCGTCCTCCTCCTCGGCCCCGGGGGCCGCGCCGTGCGCCGACCGGAACCCACCGGCGACGGTCGCTGGGTGCTCAAGGGCATCAGCCCCGGCCGCACTGCGATCCAGGTCCTCGTCCCGGGATACCTCCCCTCCACCCTCCACCGCATCCGGCCGGCCCCGGGCCAAGGACCCTTGCTCGTGGAGATCACCCTGCTTCGCCCCTCGTACGTCACCGGCCTCGTGGTGGACAGCGCGGGCAGTCCCCTGGCCGGCGTCGTGGTGACCGGGGGCCGGGAGGCGATGGAGCCCATCCGCCCCGACGGCCGGAGCTTCCATCCGGCCGGCTTCCTCCGGTCCACGCGCACCGACGCCGAGGGCCGGTTCACCCTCACGGGCCTCCGCGTGCTCCCGGACCAGGGCACCCTCCCGGAGCGAGGCTTCTCACTGACGGTCCTCCGGCCGGGGCGCCCCCCCCACACCCACGACGGCCTCTACCTCCGGCCGGGCGAGGGCCTCGAGCGCATCAAGATCGTGGTGCCGTGAAACCGACCCCACGCCAGTGGCCGACCCCAGCGTCCCACACCTTGTTTTTGTCCATCTGCAAACCTCGCTTCCCACGCCCCCCGAATGGCCAGAAATGAGCCACTTCAAGTCCGTGGAGCACTCCACACAGGGAAAATGGCCCGATTCTGGCCATAAACAGGGCGTGGAGCGCCAGAGATGCGGAGGGACATGAAGTGATCGTGGATAATGAGGTGGGACTGGAAAAGGTCGTGAGAAGAAGCGAGCGCCACCAGGGGCCCGGAATATTCCCTCACCGGGGGCCCGTGATCAGGGCGTAGTAGGCGATGGCGCCACCCACCACCATGACCGCCACGCCCGAGAGCACCGGCAAGATCCTGAGGAGGCTTTCCAGGCGGTGCTTGCTCCGGGCCGCCCGTTCCATGAAACGGGTGGAGGTCACCATGAGGAGGCCGATGATCACCAGCACCAGGGCCAGGCCCGCGGAGAAGCTGACCACGGCCAGGAGGCCGCGAAATCCCTTGGCCACGCCGCCCTGGATGGCCACCAGGAAGGCCGTCAGCGCACCCGGACAGGGAATGATGCCCCCGGTGATGCCCAGGACCAGGATCTCCCGGTAGGTCGGAGGCGGGCCGCGGTCGTGCGAGTGCGGGGGTTCATGATCGTGCGGGTGTTCGTGGCCGTGCGGGTGACGGTGGGCATGGCCCACGGGCTCCTTCCTGACGAGGGCGCGGAGGTTGCGGGCAAACACCCAGGCCCCAACCACCACGATGCCCACGCCTGATCCCACCCCCAGCCACATCTCCACCCGCTTCTCCTCGGTGGCCTGGAGGAAGAGCAGCATGAGAAAGGCCAGCACGAACACCGCAAAGGTGTGGGTGAGGGTGACGATGATGCCCAGGAACACGGCATCCCGGGCCCGCCCCCGGGTGCCCACCAGGTAGGCCGCCACCATGGCCTTGCCGTGGCCCGGGGCCAGAGCGTGGACCATGCCCCAGACGAACAGGCCCAGAAGGCCGAAGAGGAAATAGAGGCTGAACACCGAGGCCTGGCTCTGGATGAGCTCGTGCATGGCGTCCCGGATCTCGGCGTTGGGATCCTCGAATTCCTCCCAGGCAAAGGTGGAAGGGCCGCGGCCGCTGAAGTCGAAGACGAGCTGGATGTGCGGCGTGATGTTGAGCGGATCCTCGCATTCGGTTCCACGGAGAAAGGTGAGGTCCCTGGAGCCGTAGGCCTGGATGGAATTGGTGGACCAGGGCTTGACCTCCCCCTCCACCTCTTCCTGGTAGGTCCCCTCGTAGAGGTCGATGTGAATGGGTGTTCTTTCCGGGAGCAGGATCTCGAAGTCGAGAAAAACCCGGATCTCCCAGGTGGTTCCCTGGTAGGCGCGCACGTCCACCTCGCCCTCCGGGGCCTCGTCCAGGTCGACCTTGCGGACCAGGTCCTCGGGGCGGGGCTCGAACGTGTCCCAGTTCATGACGGCCTCGCCCAGGTCCACGGGCTCGCCCTGGATCTCCACCCGGAAGGAAGCCATGACCCGCTTGGCCCAGGCCTGGGTGAGGCGGTCGGCCTCGTGCTCGGACAGGCGCTCGTCCCCGTCCTCGTCATAGCGCTCGAGGATCTCCCGGGCGTACTGGTCGTTCCACCGGGTTTCGTGGAGAAGCTCTAAGCGCCCGGGGTGGATCTTCAGCTCGTAGAAGAAGTAAACATCGGGGACGGGGTGGTCGTCGTCGGCCGGAGTCCGGGCCGCCGCCAGGAGGATTCCGAGGCAGGCCGCCAGCCACGCCCGCCCCGACAGGGTGCGCGCGTTCAGATCAGATGACCTTTTTCTTCTTGGGTTTCTGAGTGGGTTTCTTTGCGGCCGCCTTGGGGGGCTTCGGGAACGCGACCTTGACCTTCAGGGTCTCTCCGCCCCGGAGGAGCTCCACCTCCACGGACTGCCCCGGCCTTACCTTGCGAAGAGCCCGGCTCACGCTCAGCCGTCCCTTCACCTTGCTCTTGTGGACGCGTATCAGGATGTCGCCCTTCTTGATCCCGGCCCTGGCGGCCGGAGATTGGCCCTTGACCGAGAGCACACGGGCGCCCTTGGTGCCGGTGCGGAGGCGCGCCCCCAGGTCAAGGCGGGACCGGGATCCCCGGGTGGTCCACTCCGGCTTCTTGTCCAGGTTCGCCGCCAGGTAGACGATACGGAACATCGTCCGGAGCACCTCCCGGGCCCCCTCGGGATTGCAGCGCTTGGCGTCGTCGTCGGGGGTGTGGTAGTACGGATGGAGGCCTGAGTTGAACATCAGCACCGGGATCCGCTTGGCTACGAAGGACAGGTGGTCGGAGCCGCCGCCGGTGCTGTAGCGGTGCCTCCAGGTGAGGGGCGAGCCGTGCTCGGCCTTCTTCAGGATCTTCTCCCACGCGGCGCAGGAGCCCACCCCGCCCACGGACATGCGGTTGTTCCTGACGTACCCGATCATGTCCATGTTGATCATGGCCGCGGTCCTCTCCAGCGGCACCACGGGATGGTTCACGTAGTAGCGGGACCCGTAGAGCCCCTTTTCCTCGGCATCGAAGAGCATGAACAGGACGGACCGCTTGGTCTTGACGCCCGATTCGGCAAAGGCCTCGGCCAGTTCCAGGACCCCCACCGAGCCGGTGGCGTTGTCGTCGGCGCCGTTGTGGACCTCCCCCATGCGGCTCCTTGCGCGACTGCCGTACTTTCCGACGCCGATGTGGTCGTAGTGAGCACCGATGATGATGACCTCGTCCCTGAGGCGGGGATGGCTGCCGCGGAAGAGCCCCAGGACGTTTCGTGCCGGGTGGAGGAGCTTGCGCTTGGCCTTGAACGAGACCCGGCTCCGCAGGGCCACGGGGGCGGGGGCGTCCTCGGAGTCGATGTCCTGCTGGAGGCCCTTCAGGGTTCGATCGCTCCCCTCGAGGAGGGCCGCGGCCGCGGCGCGACGGACGTGGAGCACGGGGCACAGGCTGCTCCGGAAGCTCTCCCCGGGCTTCAGGGGATCCTTGTCCGGATTCCGGTGC
The DNA here is from genome assembly GCA_964485695.1 of uncultured Planctomycetota bacterium. Lineage (GTDB taxonomy): Bacteria > Planctomycetota > JAFGQW01 > JAFGQW01 > JAFGQW01 > CAZAKZ01. The sequence continues at coordinate 63,936 of CAZAKZ010000004.1, forward strand.
AGGGGGCCGTCCACCAGGATCACCAGTCTGGCGCCCTTGCGCCGGGCGTTGCGAATCTTCCGGTAGGTGCTGGCGTCCGGGGTTCTCTTCACGCCGTTCCACCGGGATTTGGGATTCTTCTCCTGGGGCTCGTGGGTGAACAGCAGCACGGCCTTGTCCTTGACGTCCACGCCCTTGTAGTCGTCGTACTTGAGCTTCCGGGAAACCACGCCGTATCCCGCAAACACCACGGCCAGGTTCTTCAGGTCCACCTCGGGCGCCCACCCCACCAGGGTGTAGTCCTTGCCCAGGACCCACTTCCGGTTTCCAATGCCGAGGTGGACGGCCCCGGCATCGTAGCCGTGCTTGCCGCCTTTCTCGAAGTTCTGGAAGTAGGTCCCCTTGCCATCCTTTCCCTTGTCGCCGCAGGCCTCGAGGCCCAGGCGCTCGAACTCGGCGGCCGCGACATCGCCCGCCTCGATGCTGCCGGGTGTTCCGGGCTCCCGGCCCCCGCGATCGTCGTGGGCCCACCAGGCAAGCTGTTCGCGAAACTCCTCGGCCGTGATGCTCTTCACCCCCTTCCCCACCCCGGCCATGTGGCCCAGGGGATCCGAAGACGTGGTTGCGGACCGGGACGGGGCCTTGGACGCGGTCTGCGCCGTGCCCCCGACTGGAACGAGAATCAGCGTGGCTGCGACGAGAGCCAGAAGGGACGTGAACGGTCGGGAATGGTTCACCTCAGGACCTCCTACAACATCGATGTATATGGGACATGCCGGGGCTATTCGAGCCGAGAAAGCGCTATTCTAAACGACTGGCGCCCGATTGCGTGGGTGAATTTGCCGGCAAATCTCAGCCGCCTGTGGATACACTGGCTGTCAGCCCTCCAGCTCCTTCACCCGCTGCTCCAGCGCCTGCACGCGATCCATGAGATCCTGGACGATGGCGTCCTTGTGGTCGGTGTAGTTGATGAGCTCGGGCAGGACCAGATGGATGTACTTCAGGCAGATTTGACGGCGGGTATCCTGGAACTCCCGGGTGAGCGAGGTGATGGCATTGGTGTTGTCGTCCCGGATGCGGTACTCGGCGGTAATGCGGGGAACGTGGAGGAAGGGGTAGTCCTCGGAGAGGCGAAAGTAGAGGTCCAGGTCCTCCAGCACATCCAGGGACTCGTCGAAGCCCCCGACCCTGTCGATGCAGTGCATGGCGTGCATGAAGGTGACCAGGTGGATGTAGCTCTGCCGGAAGAAGCGGCCGCGGTTGTACTCGAAATCGAGCTTCACGGCCCTGGACACCTCCTCGTAGCCCTCGCCGCCTGGCCGGGGCGTCTGGATCACCTCGTAGGCGTTGGTGTAGGCCACGTCCACGTCTTCCCGCTCCAGGGCGGTCACCAGGGTCTCCAGGTGATCGGGGTAATAGAAGTCGTCGTCATCCAGGTAAGAAACATACTTGCCCCGCGCTTCGGCAAGGGCATGGTTGGCGGCGGCGCACCGGCCCCGGCCCGGCTGGAGGTGGAAGTAGCGGTATGGCACCCGTCCTTTGAGCTCACCCAGCACCCCCGCCACGTCCTCCCCGCCGTCGTTCACGACCAGGGCCTCGAAGGACCGGAAGGTCTGGCCGGCGAGGCCCTCCAGGGCCTGGCGCAGGTACCACGGCCGGTTCCGCGTGCGGACCACGACGCTCACCTGTGGAGTGGAGTTTGTCATGCCTGTACTACGTTTCCTTGATGTTTCCTCGATCCTGGTTTCCTAGATCCTGGAGCCACGACTCGCGGGCGCAGATCCGCTTGAACCAGTGTTCCAGCCTGAAGGCCACGTCCTCGGGAGGCGGAACCTCTGGCGGCCCCTCGGCCACGATCTCCTCGTAGATGTCCACCAGGCGCGTACCCGCCACGGACACCGGCGGCGGCTCGGGCGCGCTCCGGGCCAGGGCCCTCAGCGCCTCGGGCCGGGCATAGAGGTCGGCGAGGGCGCGTTCCAGATCGTCCACGGCCCCGGCTCGTACCACGCGGCCCCATCCGGTCACCCGCTCCTGCGGGGCGCCGCGGTCGGATACCACCACCGGCAGGCCGAGCCAGGCGGCCTCGTCCACGGTGAAGGAATAGGACTCCTGGAGCTCGCTGACAAAGCAGGCCAGATCCACCTCGCCCCGCACGGCAGGCAGAATTTCCCGGGCGTATTCGCCGTGACAGTCCAGGGGGAAGTAGGCCCGGTGGGCGTCGATCTCCTCCTGGAGACCCGGCTCCAGCACCTTTCCCCAGAACTTCACATGGACGGCGCACCCCTTGTCCTGCAGTCGGGCCGCAGCCTCGAGCAGGTGCGACACGCCCTTGGGCCGCACCAGGTTCCCCCAGAATCCGATGCGCAGGGGTCGCTCGGGCGAGAAGGCGTCGGGCACGGGATCCCCGGCTGTGGGCTCCCCGGCCAGGGGGAGCATGCCGTGGGGCAGCACCACGGTTTTTTCCTCCCCGGAGCCCAGCAGCGGTGCCAGGGTGTCCCGATGGGCCCGGGAGGGAAAGAGGTGCCGCGAGGCCGCGTCCGCATCCCGCTGGATCCCGGCGGCCCGGAGCCGGTAGTCGCCCTGGCGCTCCCAGTCGGGAAACGGATAGTCCTCGTCGCAGCACGCCGCGCAGGGGGCCAGGCTCTCGGGCTTCGCGCATTGGCCGTCGGCCCGATACCGGAAGAACCGCGGGCACACCGCGAACAGATCGTGGAACGTGAGGGCTGCGGGGATGCCCATCTCCGCGGCCAGGGCCACGTGAGAGGTGGTCAGGTTGAACCAGTGGTGGGCGTGGACCACGTGGGGCCGCTCCCGGTCGTACACGGCCCGGAGGGTCCGGAGCAGCAGCGGATCAAAGGTGTCGGTCATGAGCACCTGGGGCCGGGGGTAGCGCCGGAGCCTGAGGACCCGGATTCCGTCGTGGACCCCCTCCACGGGGCGACACGCCTCATCCCGCTCGTCCGTGCCGGCCGCCACCAGGACCTCGTGGCCGAGGGCCTGCTGCACCGCGGCCACGTGGGCCACGTAGAGCTCGGTGCCGCCGGTGAACTCGGGCGGGAAGTTATGGACCAGGTGCAGGATCTTCACGACCGATCCACCTCCAGGAAGGCCTCGCCGTAGCGCAATGGATCTTCGGGCTTGAGCTTGAAGTAGAGGCTGCGGTAGACCATGAGCCCGCGGGTGATGGGCATGTACGGGGTATACCTGAGCTGGCTCTGGTAGCACGCGCCGGCCTCGAGCTTGGCCTGGACCGTGGGGGTCACCTCCACGATGATGTCCGGCACCATGGCCGACCACACCTCGTACCCGAAGGCCCGGAGGTCGGAGGGCAGGCGCTTCAGGGCCCGCAGGGCAGCCGAGGCCGTGGCCCAGTGGTCCTGGTGGCACTCCCCGGGCCAGGGAAAGTAGAGGTTCTTCGGGCTGCGGGCCTTCACGTCGTGGACCAGGCGGCCCGCCAGGTCGTCCAGGGCCTCTTCGGAGACAGTGGGATGGTGGTCGGGGTAGCCGTAGTGCTGGACATTGGCGACGCCCAGGATCTCTGCGGCGGCCGCGGCCTCGCCGCGCCGGAGCGCCGTGTAGTCCTGGTCCTCGAAGTGCCCGTCCGGGTCCCCGAAGCCGCCGTCGCTGAGGAAGATCACCTCCACCCGGTCTCCCTGGTCCGCGTGCAGCCGCAAGGTTCCCCCCATGCCGAAGGTTTCATCGTCGGGATGGGGGGCCAGGACCAGGGTACGGCCCGGGGGCGGACGCTCCACCACACGCGGCAGAGACGGGGGGTCAGACAAGGCGTCCTTATGAGGCATCACAATGCATAGCTTTCCCGATGGGGCGATGTTACGTCAGACCGGAAACGGATTCAACCGGCAGGCGGAATCCGATTTTCCCGCCTGTCCGGGCCGCGGGGTACCTCTCTATGGTATCATCACCTACTACAGTATTCGGCATCTCCTGGGGCATGCTTGTTGCGGGTCAATATGATACCGGACCCACGAAGGAATCCGGCCAGGAAAGGAATGTAAGGAAATGCGTGGGAACCTGTTCGGGGCTGCGCTCTGCGGCCTGATCCTCCTCGCCTCCACGGCCGCGGCCCAGTACGCGCCCGGCGACACCATTGTCACCGACCAGAACTCCACGGGCCCCGCCCGGCTCTGGCCGCTCTGGGGCATCACGCCCCAGGGCAAGCTCTACACCGTGACCACCCAGCTGCCCCTCTACGCCTGGTCCATCGCCCCGGCGCCGGACAACCGGAGCCTGTGGGTCTCGGGCAAGGGCATGAACGGCTACACCACCTCCACGGTGGCGCCCGACGGCACCCTCACCAACCTCAACGTCGATTTCCGGAACCTGTTCAGCTGCATCGACGTGGACGGCGGCGGCAATGTGGTCCTGGGCAACATGGTGTTTCCCGATATCGTGAAGTACACCGGCAAGACCTTCACCACCCTCTACACGGGCTCGCCGCTCTCGAACGTCCAGGGCGGCGGCATCGACCTCTTCACCGGCGACCTGGTCCTGGTGCAGTCCACGGGCATATACCAGGCCAACCTCACGGGCCAGACCCGGGTCTCCACCGTGCTCACTTCCATCCCGGGGATTAGAAACGGCGCCGGTCTCCACGACGACCCGGAGACCGCCACCCTGGTGGGGTCCTGGGGCACCGGCCTCTACCGCCTGGCCCTCGGATCCCCCGGCGTCCTCACCACCCTGAAGACCGGCTTTCCCCTGGGCAACATGGGCGCCCTGGACCGGGATCCCTTTGACGGCCAGTACGTGGTGCCGAGCGTGCCCAACATGCCGGGCGCCTCGGCCATGGTGTTCCGGTTCGACGCGAAAAACGCGGCGCTCACCACGTTCTACAAGTTTCCCATCCCGCCGGCCATGTCCGTGAATCCCCTGGCCGCCACCGTGGCCGGCAGCCGACACCTGTGCGCCGGCAACGAGGCCCGGCCGGGCCAGGCCTTCACCCTCATGGTGTCCGCGCCCAACGAGCCGGGTGCGGCCTACATCGCGGCGGCGAGCTTCGGCTTCGGTCCGGGGATTCCCCTCGGCCAGGGCCGGAAGGTCTATCTCTCGCCCGACGCCCTGTTCAACTACTCCCTGCAGAACACCGGCATCTTTTCGGGGTTCCAGGGCCTTCTCGGGCCCAAGGGCGAGGCCATGGCCACCCTCCAGGTCCCGAACATCCCGCTGCTCTCGGGATTCCGGTTCTTTGCGGCGGCGGTGACGATCAACCAGAACCAGATCAGCGTCATCTCGGACACCCTCGGGGTGACGATTCGTTAGCAGTTAACGTCCTCGAAAGGAACAAGAAAATGATCGCTTCTCGCGCCTCGGCCCTCCTCCTGGGCCTCGCCCTCTGCCTCGTCTGTGCACCTGCAGCCGGACAGTACAGTCCCGGCGACGTGGTGGTCATCGACCAGCGGAACATCGGCCAGAACTGGCCCATCTGGGGCATCACGTCCCAGGGCAAGATCTACACGGTGACGACCCTTCTGCCCCTGGGCGCCTATTCCATTGCCCCGGCGCCGGACAACCGGAGCATCTGGGTCTCGGGCAAGGGGAACGCGGGCTACACCACCTCCTCGGTGGCGCCCGACGGAACCATCGTGAACTTCAACGTGGACCTGCAGAACCTCTTCTCGAGCATCGACGTGGACGGCGGCGGCAACGCCATCCTGGGCAACCTGGTAAGGCCGGAGATCAAGAAGTACGCCGGCAGCAGCTTCACCACCCTCTACACGGGCTCTCCCATCACGAACATCATAGGCGGCGGCCTGGATCTCTACACCGGCGACCTGGTGGTGCTGGATTCCGCCGGCATCTTCCAGGCCAACCTGCACGGTACCGTCAAATTGTCCACGGTCATCGCCCCCATCACGCGGCCCCGGAACGGAGGCAGCCTCCACGACGATCCTGACACCGGCACCCTGGTGGGTGCCTGGAGTAACGGCTCGGCCACTGCCATCTATCGCCTGGCCCTCGGAACCCCCGGCATCCTCTCCACGCTCTGGAACGGATCCACCATGGAGACCTTCGGCGCCCTGGACCGGGATCCGTTCGACGGCCGCTACGTGATCCCTGCCGCCGCCTCCTCGGTCTCCTCCCGGCCCTCGGCCGTGTATCGCTTCGACGCCCGGACCTCGATCCTCACCACCCTGGCCACCTTCCCCGGCACCCTTCGCGCTTCCCCCATGGGCGCCACCGTGGCCGGCAGCCGGCACCTGTGTGCGGGCAACGAGGCCCGGCCGGGCCAGGCCTACACCCTCATGGTCTCCTCGCCCAACGAGCCCGGTGCCGCCTACATCATTGCCTGCAGCTTCGGCTTCGGCCCGGGGATTCCCCTCGGCCAGGGCCGGAAGGTCTACCTCTCGCCCGACGCCCTGTTCAACTACTCCCTGCAGAACACCGGCATCTTCTCGGGATTCCAGGGCCTCCTCGGACCCAAGGGCGAGGCCATCGCCACCCTCAAGATCCCGAACATCCCGCAGCTCTCGGGATTCCGGTTCTTTGCGGCGGCCGTGACGATCAACCAGAACCAGATCAGCGTCATCTCGGACACGCTGGGGGTGACGATTCAGTAGGGGGGTTTCCAGCGCGGCCGGAACTGAAAGCCTGGTCTTGTCACGATTCGGTGCCATCCAACCCCTTTCAATCCGCTGAGAGCCCTGTTCTGTCCACGAATCTGGACAGAACAGGGCTCTCAGTTTTTGTGCACAAGGACCGAGCAGATTTCTTTGAAGTCGCAGACTGCGACTTCAATTGTCGTACATCTCCATCAATTCAGCAGTATCCCAGGCGTCTTGACACCTGGACACCGTCCACATACACTGAAGTTGATTGGCTGCGCACCCTCCGCCGAGTTTTTGGTCAGCCCGTAGGAGGCGCCATGACCAGGAAAGGCGAATCACCCATGAAAGCCGTGATGCCCTGCGTACCGCCGGACATCCTCGCCTGGCGCAAACAAACCGGTGCTGACCGCTGGGACGAGATGTGGGAGGGGGTATTGCACATGGTTCCCGCGCCAAACCGTGAACACCAGGATTTCGAATGGGCTCTCGAAACGTGGCTTCGGACGCACTGGGCACCGCTATGCAGCAGCAGCGTTTATCACCAGATCAACGTGGCCCGTCCTGGTCGCTGGTCCAGGGACTTCCGCGTACCCGACATCGTGTTGCTCTCGCCGGAGCGGTCGTCCATCGACAGAAATGAGTACTTCGACGGCGGTCCGGACGTGGTGGTCGAGATCAGAAGTCCCCAGGAGGAGACCTACGATAAGCTCCCCTTTTACGCCGAAATCGGCGTGCGCGAGACCTGGGTCATCGACCGCGACAGCAAAGCATGTGAGATTTTCGCGACTAAGGACGGCAAGCCTGAAAAGCAAACGCCCGACGCCGACGGCTGGTGGCGAAGCACGTTCGCCGGGGTAAAAATGCGGCCTAGCGGCGAAGGGAAGCTGGAAATCACAATCTCCGGCAAGACGGACACGCGAGAGATCGTGCCGTAACAGCACTTTGATATTCCCTTGAATAGAATAGTTTGAGGCCCTACCGCGCCTTGAGCGTCACCTTGAACGTCAGCTCCCTGCCCCCGCGCTTGACCCGGACCTCCACTGTGTCGCCGGGTTTATAAGACCGCAGGATCACGGCATAAGCCCGGAGATTGGAGGTCTTCTTTCCGTCCACGGCCAGGAGGACGTCCCCGTCCTCGAGGCCGGCCTTCTTTGCCGGGGAATCCGGCATCACCGAGGCCACGCGCACGCCCGAACCCCGGTAGGTGAAATCCGGCATGGTGCCGAGACTCACCTTCCGGCCCGGGCCGCGGCGCACCGGGGCGGCGCCCGGGGTCGAGGCCTTCTTCCGGAGCCGGGAGGTGAGGGGGCGGTCCCGCTGACTCAGGTAGACCAGGGTCTCCCGCAGGAACACGGCCGCCTTCACCAGGCCGGCCGCATCCACCTTGTCGGCGGTGTCCGTGGACCTGTGGTAGTCCGGATGGGGGCCGGCAAAGACCTGGACCGCCGGCACGCCCGCATCCAGGAAGCTCTTCTGGTCGCTGGATCCGAAGTCGTCGGCCACGGGCTTGGCCTCCACCCCGGTGGTGAAGCCCACCCCCATGACGATGTGGATCCACTCGGCCGCGCTGCCCGTGCCCAGCACGGTGAGGTTCCTGGTACCGAGGCGGCCCACGCTGTCCAGGTTCACCATGGCCAGGGCCCGGGATACGGGCCAGCGCTTCATGGCGCGCACGTAGTGCCGGGACCCCCGCAGGCCCCACTCCTCGCCGGAGAAGGCCACGAACACGATATTCCGGTCGGGCTTTCCCTGGGTCGCCAGCAGGCCGGCCACCTCCAGCAGCACGGCCACGCCCGAGGCGTTGTCGTCGGCGCCGGGGTGGAGTATGCCCTGGTGTCCCTGGCGCACGTCGGGCCAGCCGTACCCGAGGTGGTCGTAGTGGGCACCCACCACCACGGACTGGTCCTTCCAGCCGGGCTTCTTGCCGGGGAGCACACCGATCACGTTGCGGAGCGTCACGGCCTTGCCCTCGGGCCCGCCGGGCTCGGTCCAGGTCTGGAACCAGGTGCCGTTCTCGCCGCCGGCCACGAGGCCCGCCTTCTCAAAGGCCGCGGCCAGGTGGTCCGCGGCCCGGTCCAGGCCGCGGGTGCCCACGCCCCGGCCCTCCATGTCCTCGGCCGAGAGGCGGCGCACGTGGGCCAGGAGCCGGGCCGGATCGAACACCGGCTCCAGCCGCGCCAGAGGCGTGCGGCGCGGCAGCGCGGCCCCGGTCTTGCCGCCCTCGTAGAGGACGCGCACCAGGGGCGAGGCCGAGGCCGACCAGGTGCCCTTGGCCACGTTGGAGGGCTCGTCCCCGGAAAAGGCCAGGTACGAGTACTTGCCGTAGTGCGGCAGTTTCCGGCCGAGGCCCGGAAGCGCATCGAGGCGGTCCGCCCCGATCCACCCCACGGCCAGGTCGGGATCGTGGGGGTGCGAGGCCGTGATCACGAAGCAGTGGCCGGCCCGGGGCACCTTCGTTTCACCCAGGCGCACCGCCTCCGGCGTCACGGCCGCGCCCAGGGCCCCGGCCTGCGGGACCACGGCCTTGCGCCAGGCGTTCCCGGCGCCCAGAACCCACACGGCGGTATCCCGGGGCAGGGACGTAAGCGCCGACGCCCGGACGATCTTGGATCGGGTCTCGGCGCCCCGGCGCCAGGTCGCGGCCAGGGCCTGCCAGGCAGCCGTGTTCTCCTCGGGCACCACGAAGGTGACGCGGTCCGCCCCGAACAGCTGGCCCACCGTCGGCGGGATCTCGCTGCGGTGGAGGCGCCGGAACAGGTCGAACTGCGGGTCCACCGCCACCCGGAGGGGCCGGGCCGGAAGCGTGACCTCCAGGGTTCCCTGGCGTTCGGTCATCTCCAGGATCTTCACCCTGGCCTCCTTCTCCCCCTCGAGGGTGAAGGCCACGGGAACCCGGAGGGAGTAGGCCGGGGCCTTCTGCACCTGGCGGACGTCAACCCGGACGTGGTATCCCGGATCCACGGACTCCACCAAGACCTCGCTCAGCTCCAGTTCCGGGGCGCCGGTGCGGGTGACCCAGGCGTCAAAGAAGGATTTCAGGTCTCTGCCCGCCACGGTGGAGAACACCCGGCACAGGTCCTCGAAGGAGGCGCGGGTGAACTTGTGCCGGGCGTAGAATCGCTTCAGGCCTCTGACAAAGATCTCGTCGCCAAGGTCCCGGCGCAGCATGTGGAACACCATGAGGGCCTTGCCGTACCCCACGGCCTCGGTGGCCGCCGAGTGCCGGGCGCGGAAGGCGGTGAGGGGGATGTCCCGGCCGGCCTTCACGTAGTTGAGGTATTTCTTCAGGGTGTCGCGGCGGTAGTCCACGCCCTGGCCGCGGCCCTCCTTGATGAGGTGGTCGGCCAGGTAGGCGGTCAGCCCCTCGCACCAGTTGCCCTTTTCGTAGTCCACGAACACCGAGTTCCCCCACCAGTTGTGCAGGATCTCGTGGGGATACGAGGCGTGAAGGATGAAGGGGAAGCGGATGATCTTGGGCCCCAGCAGCGTGAACGACGCCATGCCGTAGCCCGTCTCCCAGAAGTTCTCCACCAGAGCGAACTTCCCGTACGGATAGAGGCCGATGAGCTTCTCGTACATCTGGATGTACTGGACCGTCACCTCGAGGTAGCGGGCCGCCAGGTTGGGGTCGGGAGTGCGCAGGAACGCGTACGCCGTCACGTTCTGCCCCGTCCGGACGTACTCCGTGAAGGGCGCGGCCACGAGGTGGACCTCGTCAAGGGGCTCCGGGCAGTCCCAGGTGACGTGGCGCTTCTTGTCCTTGACCTCGTGGCGGACACGCCGGCCCTGACTCACGGCGTCCCAGGCCCGGGGGAGGGTCACGGCCAGGGTGAATGTCTTCAGACCCGCCTCCAGCTCCGGCACCCACCCCGTGCTGCCTGACAGGTAGACGCCCTTCTCGTCGATGAGCCCGGGGGTGCGGCTGAAGCTGCGGGCCGATTCCACCCCACGCACCAGGGGATGGTGTATTACGCCGGTGTAGCGCAGCCGGACCTTCACGGGCCCGGAGTCCTCCGTGTCCGCGGGGCGGATCTCGTAGTGCTGGAGCGGCACCGGCTCCAGGCCGGCATCGTTCACCGTGGACCGGCCGGATTCCGTGGTCCCGACTTTTTCCAGGGAATAGCCCGGTTCCAGGCACTTCACCTCGAGGTTCGCGTGGAGCCGGAACCGGACCTTGCGCCCGGCCTCGTCGACCAGGGAGGCGGGAACGGTCAGGGTGTCCGTGACCTCGATGCGGTGGCCGGCGGGATGGAGGGTCACGGAGAGGTCGTGGTGGATGAAATCCTGGGCCGCGGTCGCGGCCGCCACGTAGAGGAGCAGGATCAAGAAGCGTGTCATGGTTTTAGTGCCTTATCTCACGCCAATTTTTTGGCTCAAATCGAGCTAATTTTGCGCCGTGAAGTGCCTCACGAATCGAAAATAGCTCGTTTTGAGCTAAAAAACCATCGTGAGATCGGCGGACCGCAACAATACGATTGCGCACGCTGTGGACAACGGGAACGAGGACTCTCCATCTCGGATGACCGAAGCATAGGGCTTTCCGGCTCGATTCCCGGAACTGTCAAACTTCACGAGCCCCCCGGCAGAGCTGGGGGTTTTCCCTGGTAATAAACCACCTTTCCCCGTTCGAGGAAACGTTCTTGACTCGGAAGCCGTGAGGCGTACTTTATTTTTACCGGGTACCCCTGAAGGAAAATCGGCAACGACACCAGAGGAGCCACCATGTCCGAGGCCAATCCCTACGCAATGCGCAACGTCCTGGCGGAACAGGCGGACCAGCTCACCCGGGCCGAATTCGTCCGCAAGACCTACATGCACGTGGCCGGCGCCATCTTCGCCTTCGGGGTGCTGGAGGCCATCTTGCTCCAGCTGCCCTTCACCCGGGACCTGGCCGCGAACATGACCGGGCGCTGGACCTGGCTCCTCCTCATCGGCCTCTTCATGGGGGTGAGCTACATCGCGGACCGGTGGGCCAACAACACCCATTCCGTGGGAATGCAATACGCCGGCCTGGGCCTCTTTGTGGCCGCCGAGGCCATCATCTTCCTGCCTCTGCTCTACATCGCCTCGGAATTCGCCCCGGGGGTCATCTCCCAGGCGGGGATCCTCACCTTTTTCCTGGTGTCGGGATTGACCCTGGTAGCGTTCACCACCCGGAAGGACTTCTCCTTCCTGAAGGGCGCCATCCAGACCGGCTTCTTCATCATCATGGGCCTCATCGTGGTGAGCCTGCTGCTCGACATCCAGGGCCTGGGGCTCCTCATTGCCGTGGCCGTCATCGTCCTGGCCGCGGGCTCCATCCTCTACAAGACCTCGGACATCCTGCGCACCTATCCCATCGGGAGCCACGTGGCTGCGTCGCTGTCGCTGTTCGCCAGCATCGCGCTGCTGTTCTACTATGTCGTCTATCTCCTCCTCAGCCTGTCCGGGGAGGACTAGCTCCGCGCCCCACGCGGCATTTCTGGC
>CAZAKZ010000004.1:76046-96443 GCA_964485695.1 uncultured Planctomycetota bacterium
CATTTCTGGCCAAAAAGAGGTTGTGGCGTCGACGCGACGGTTCAGCGCACCAGCACCTTGAGGAGCCCCCGCACCACGAACCGCATGTTGTGTCCGTAGGTGCCCGGGGGCACCTGGCGCAGCACCGTGAACTTCCACATCTGCCGGAGCGCCACGTAGAGGGCCACCGGCTTGGTGATGAGAACGCTCCACCATCCGAAGTGCTTCCGGTAGTAGGCCACCCGGTTCAGGTGCCACTCCACGGCAAAGGAGATGAACTTGCTGGTGGAGGCGCCGAAGTGGTGCAGGACCTCGGCGTCGGCCAGGAAGTGGACCGTGTAGCCCGCGTTCCAGATGCGCTTGCACAGGTCCACGTCGTTGAAGAAGAGCCAGAGCCGCTCGTCCATGGGGCCCACCTTCTGGATCACCTGGCGCGGCATGAGGGTGCAGGTGCCGGGGATCTGGTCCACCTGGCGCGAGGCGGCGTGGTCGAAGTCGCGCATGAAGTAGCGGTCCAGGTGCCGGCGGCCGAAGGGCAGCCGCGCCAGGAAGGTGTCGAACACCAGCGCCGTCAGGAGGGTGGGAAACCGCATGCAGCTCTTCTGGAGCGATCCGTCGGGATTCACCAGGCGGGCGGTGACCGCGCCGGCGCTCGGATGCGCCTCGAGGAACTGCACCAGGGCATCCAGTGCGCCCGGCCCCACCTCGGTGTCGGAGTTCAGGAGCAGGACGTAGCGGCCGCGGGCCTGGGTAAGCCCCACGTTGTTGCCGGCGGCGTAGCCCAGGTTCTCGGCGTTTCGCACCAGGCGCACGCCCGGAAACTCCGCCGCCACCCGGTCCGCGCTCCCGTCCTCGGAGGCGTTGTCCACCACCAGGATCTCGTGGTCCCGGCTGCACGGGTGCCTCTCCAGGGCCCGGAGGCACGCGGCCAGCAGGTCGGACGTGTTCCAGCTCAGGACGAGGATGCTGAGGTCCGGGGAAGCCGGATCCCCCGGGTGCAGCCAGTTGGTTTCAGCAGCGGTCTCAGACAAGGTCGTAGTCGCCGAGGGTGTAGAACCACTTCTCCTGCAGGAGATCCAGGGGCACCCGGGGGGTGTAGGATCGCGCCACCTGGATGAACGAACTCTCCCGGGGCTCGTAGCCCCAGGACCGGAGGGTCTCGAACTCGGGCGAATATTCCGGGAACAGGACCTGGAGGCCGGTGGCCTGGATCGCAAGCGCCTGGTTCTCCACCGCGGCCAGGAGGGCCCGGGCCGCGTCCCGGTCCTGAACCGGCACCACCCAGTCGCAGAGCACCGCGTCCCGGGTGCCGATGAAGTCGCCCCGGGCCACGGCCAGGCCGCGGGGGGCGCCGTCGCTGCCCCGGGCCAGGAGCAGGGCGTAGTCCACCTCCGGGCAGGCGGCGTAGCGCCAGTCCAGGTAGACGGCGTTGCGGACCAGGCTCACCTCCACCGCGGCCTCGTACGCGTTCCAGAGCACGTCGGCGTCCGGGCCGAACCGCTCCACCCGCTCCACCGTGACGTCCGCCGGAGCCGAGAGCGGTTTTTCACCGAAGTCCTCGGCCGGGCGGTAGAGGGTGACGATGTCGTGCATGAAGGAGTAGCCCAGGAGCCGGCGGCCGATGCGGAACGCCTGGGGGTTGGGCAGGCCGTACATGATGGCCTCCTCTTCCTCGTTCCCGTAGCGGTCCACGTAATCGTAGACCGTGGTGGCGAAGAGGCCGGGTTTCTTGAGGCCCTTGCGGTAGGTCGGATTCACCATGGAGTCGAGGATCTGGCAGAAGGTGAAGGTGTCGGACCCCACCTTGTACGGGGTGGGGATACCGGTGAACTGGCTCACCACCTTGCCCGATGCGGTCTTGCCGAGGTAGGCGTGCAGGCCGAAGGGGCAGTCCCGGAACTTCCAGTTCCAGTGCTCGAGGCTCCGGTCGATGCCGAACACCGTCTTGAAGCACTCCAGGATGGCGTCCTCGTCGCCCGGTTCGTACGGCCCGACCGTGATTGTTTCCTGGGGATTCTCTTCAGAACTCTCAGCAGTCACAGCGCGTTCTCCACCTTTCCACCCGCCAAAGTGCTCTTCTTGAAACTCCAGCTACCCAGGGTCCTGAGGCTGGCGGCGTCCACCAGCCGGCAATAATATATCCCATCCCAGAGCTGATCCCACATCGATTCCGAGAGCTGCCACCTCCCGCCCTCCACCAGGGTGCCCGCGGCCAGGGAAAACAGGGGATTGCCCGCAATCTCGCCCAGGCACTTTCCTGCCCGGTCGCCGCCGTTAAACGCCGGCGCGGCCGTGATGTGGCCCAGGTCCTCGCAGGGGTGGAGATGAATGCCCCCGGGGTTGCGCTCGATGGCGCCGGCCACCCAGCGGTTCAGGCGCTTGAGCCAGTTCTCCCACCGGACCCCGAAGTGCTTCCGGTAATAATACGCCTCGGAGGTGCGGGCCTTGTCCATGGCGGCGTCGTAGTCCTGGAGCGCGCTCCGGCTGAAGTAGTGCACCACCTCGGCTGCGGGCACGTGGACCAGGTCGTAGCCGCCGGCCCGGACCCGGGTGAACCAGTCCGTGTCCTCGAAATAGAGGGGGAAGTCGGGATCGAAGAGGCCGAAGCGCTCCACCATCGCCCGGCTCGTGAGGAAGGTGGCCCCGGACAGGAGGTGCACCGGCCCGGGAACGGTGAGGGTCCAGCGGCGGAGTGCCCGCCGCACGCGGATCTTGGCGTTCAGGCGACCGAGGAACCGGCTCATGTTGGCCAGGGCCAGGAGCGTGCGATACCAGGGCCGGGGCACGTCGTTGGGCGGATGCCACAGGGTCCGGTCGTCGTCCATCCAGGTGGTGGGGCCCACCGCCGCCGTGTCCGGCCGCCCCGACAGGACCCGCACCAGAGCGTCCAGAGCGCCGGGCAGCACCTTCACGTCGGGATTGACAATGTAGAAGAACCGGCCCGAGGCCATGTTCGCCCCCAGGTTGTTGGCCGGCCCGTAGCCCAGGTTCTCGCCGGTGAACACCACCCGGATGTCCGGCCCCGAGAGGGTCTCCAGGCGCGTGCGATCCTCGGGCCGGGAGTCGTTGTCCAGGACGATGATCTCCAGGGTGCCGGGGCGGCCGTCCACCTCGAAGGCCTGGGCCCGGAGGCTCTCCACGCACTGGAGGCAGTAGTCCGCGCTGTTGTAGTTGACGATGAGAGCGGAGACGTCGGCCATGGTCTATATCTCGTCAGCAAACTTGTGCTTGGCGGCCATGAAGAAGTTGTAGCCCAGATAGAGCGCGGCCAGGCCGATGGCGAGGTACGCGGCCAGGTAGGGAAGGAGGTCCTGGATCTTTCCCACGAGGGTTTCCCCCTTTTGGTAGGGGTAGAAACACCACCGGTACGCCGTTACCAGGTAGTACTGGGGATTGGCGTACATCAGGGCCGGCGCCACCTCCTTGATGAATCGTTCCGGATAGAACAGAGGCGTCATGAGCATCCAGAGGATCATGAACGAGGTCATGAACTGCTGGATGTCCCGGATGAACACGTTGAGGGTGGCCAGGATGTAGCCCATGCCCAGGGTGAAGAAGAATTGCAGGGGAAAGAGGAGGAGGAAGATCGCCAGGCGCGGATCCGGGACGTAGCCGATGAGGAGCACGGCAGCCAGGATGAGAACGGCCAGGCCGAAGAGCTGGGTCAACAACGCATAGACCACCTGGTAGAGGGGAATGATCTCCGAGGGAAAGGCCACCTTCTTGATCATGTTGGCGCTGTCCAGGATGCAGGTGGTGTTCCGGGTCAGGGCTTCGGCAAAGGAGACCCAGGGCACCATGCCGGCGAAGATGTAGACAGCGAACAGGTAGGTGTCGTCGAATCCTGGCCTCCCGGCCTCGATGAGCTTGATCTTCATCAGCTGGGAAAAGATGAAGGTGTAGACTGTCACCAGGAACACCGGCTGGATGAGGTTCCACGTAAATCCCAGGTGTGAGCCCAGATACCGGCCCTTGAAGTCCCGGCGGACAAAGTTCCACACCAGTTCCCGGTGCGTGTACGCCGTGCGAAACAATCCGATTGACAGCTTCATAACCCCTTGTTTTCAAAAGAGTAGAGGATTCTATCCTGCCGTCCGGAGGACGTCAACGGCCTCACGGATCTAACTTCAAGGTAGGTCCAAAACCCGGATTTCCCAGAGAACCCCGGAAACAAAAACCGAGGATATATACAGGGAAACATCGGCAACGCCGGTGAAATTACGAGACTGGGCATCTGTAACTCCGGAAAGTACCCCCGACCCGGATCCGGCTGGATCCCGACGCCCGGGCGGCTGCGCCCGGATTTGGGGGGGAAGTTCTCCGGATTGTGTAGTACAAGGCTGCCAGAGGAGGTCCTGTCCTCGACGCCCGACACTTCGGGTGTATGATGAAAGTATCCCGGGACTTCTTCCTGAACAACCGGGAAGAGCAGGAAACGAGCAGGATCCCCGACGATTGGAGGAGGTCATGGCGCGCATTGATCTGCCTGAAAAGGGGTGGGTACCGTCGCCCGTGTGGGAGGTCTACACCAGCGCGGAGAACCGCCTCGGGTACGTGCCCAACACCTTGAAAGCCACGTCCCACAGCCTGCGCTCCATGCGGGCCATCGACCAGCTGACCCAGTCCCAGGAGGAGCAGGGCACCCTCGAACCGGAGCTGCGCATCCTCGCCTCCCTGGCCGTGGCCCACCGCAACACCAACGAATACGGTGTCCAGGAAGTGCTGAACCAGGCTCGCCGCTACTTTCTGCCCGAGGCCAAGTTGGGCGCCGTCCTCGGGAACAAGATCGAAGCCGGGGACCTGGACGAGAAGGAAGTGACGGTGATCCGCTTTGCCCAGGCCATGACCGACCGGGCCGACGCCGGCGAGGAGGCCCTGGCCGAGATCCGGAAGTTCCTCACCGAGGAGAAGGTGGTGGAGCTGACCTTCATCGTGGCGGGGCGCACCTTTCTGGACCGGATCCAGTGCACCTTCGACGTGGACGTGGAGCCCGAGCTTTCCCGTGACGTGAACTGAACCGGGGCGCACCCCGTGCCCTCGACCTCCGGGTTGACCTCCATGGCCAGAGCATTCTTGTATCTCGTCTTCCTCCTCTTTGCCCTGGCCTATGCCGTTCTCACACCGCCCGGCCAGGCCCCCGACGAGATGCCGCACCTGCACTACGTCGACTTCCTTCTCCATGAGAGGCGCCTCCCCCACCGGTTCCGGGACGCCGTCTACCAGGACCACCACCCCCCGCTCTACTACGCGGCCGGCGCCCTGGCCCTGAAGGCGGGCCAGGTCCTGGATCCACGCTTTTGCATCGACGTTCCCGGGCCCTGGGCCGTCCGCCTCGACCTGGCCCGGCCGGCCCTGGACCGGGAGGCGCTGGACCGGGGCAAGGCGCTGCTGCCCGAAGCCCTGCGGCCCGAACTGATGGCCAAGGCCAACCTGAAGCCCCGGCACTTCTCCATCACCGTGGGCCAGCTCCTCTGCGTGCGCCTGCTCTCGGTGCTCCTGGCCCTCGCCACCCTGGTGTGCGTGGACTGCACCGCCCGCCTCCTGCTCTCGGGTGCGGGCCGCGCCGCAATGACGGCCCTGGCGTTCACCGCGCTGCTGCCCCAGTTCCAGTTCATCGGCGGGGTGATCAACTGCGACATCATGGCCATCTTCACGGCCAACCTGCTCCTCTACGGCCTGGTCCGGAGCGGGGTCCGCGGCACCACCGCCCTGCCGCGCACGTCCGCGCTCCTGGGCCTGGGCCTGGGGCTCTGCCTGCTCTCCAAGATGTCCGGCATCGCCATGGCAGTGCCCGTGGTGGCGGCCTACGCCTTGGCTGCCCGGGTCACGGGCGTGAAGCGGGCCGGAGCGACCCTGGCCCTGGCGCTCCTCGTGGCGGTGCTCGCGGGCGGATGGTGGTATGCCCTGAACTTCGCGCGCTACGACGATCCCTTCATGGTGGCCGCCCAGGCCGCCACCATGGGCGAGCAGATCCACCAGCCCCCCCTCAACAAGCACTACTTCGCCGCCTACCTCTTCTCCACGGTGCGCAGCTTCTTCGGTCAACTCGGCCCCTTCACCCTGCCCGTGCCGGACCGGGCCTTCTTCCTTTACACGGCCCTCCTCGGCCTCGCCCTCGTCGGCCTCGCCCTCCGGTTCAGGAAGCGGCCCGGAGTGGCGCTGCCCCCGGGCGGCCGGGGTGCGCTGTGGGTCCTGGGCGCGGGCTTTCTTGCCACCTGGGCCGTGGTGTTCGCGGGCAACCTCACCTTCTACAGCGCCCAGGGACGCTACCTCTATCCCGGCCTCGCGGCCGTGGCCGTGGCCCTGGCCCTGGGGCTCGAGGAATCCCTGCGGCCGGGCCGGTGGCTGCGCCTTGCCGCGGGCTTGGTGCTCCTGGCGATCCCCCTGGACGTGTTCTTCACGCGGTTCCTGCCGGAGTATTACCCGCGCCGAGACCGGGTGGACCGTCCCCTGATCCTCCACTACGAGAACGCCGGCCACCCTCACCTCTCGCCGGCGCTCCGGGCCGGAACGCCCTTCCTGGCCCGGGGCGGTTTCGGAAGCAAGGCGAATCCGGCCGCCACCACGGCCCGGGGCGGGCGCGTGGCGTTTCGCTTCGAGAAGCTGCCCTTGGGCGAACCGCTCCAGGTGCGCCTCCGGTTCGGTGAGTTCTTCGACGCCAAGGTGCCCTGGCGCCACCCGGTGCAGTCCGTACACCTGGGCGGCGCCCAGGTCGCCGGCGGCCTCATGGTCACCCCCCGGAACCGGGAGGGCGTGTATGCGGTGCCCGGATCGGCCGGCCTCACCGACGCCCTCGACGTGGCGGTGTGCCTGGTGCCCGAAACCGGCCCCCAGGCCACGGTGTCCGAGGTGTGGGTGGAGCAGTGCGCGGTGGTTCCCAGGGCCCTGGTGGTGCCGGCCGGCCGCCACCGCCGCGGCAGCCGCATCCGGGTGGAGGCCACGGTGGAGAACCGACACCCGGACGAGGCGGCCCGGATTCTCCTCGGGTTTGGGCTCGAGACCCGGAAAAAGGGCGGCAATCCGACCTGGCTGGGGGAGCCCGCAGCCCTGACCCTGGAGGCCGGCAGCACGGTTTCGCACCAGGCGACCCTCACCCTGCCCCGGGACGCCCCGGCCGGGCCGGCCCGGATCCGGGCCTTCCTGGCCCCTGGCATGGGTTCCCCCTGGATTGACATAAACCCTTGTATTTCAACACCATCTGTAGGTATAATCGAGCCTGATCCCGGGGCCTTCGGCTGCTACGCGATCCGGAGCGCCCGGACGGCGGGGCCGCGCCTCGAATCGAGGCTCCCCCTGCCTGCCACGCCCCGGGGTCGATATGGGCTCCGGGTCCACGCGGCGCTGGGGCCCGGCTCGGCGGCCCTGGAGGCCGCGATCTTGACCCAGGGCCGGACATGCACCACGTGTCGGGCAGAGAGCGGCTCCCCGGAGGCCGGGGCCTGGAGCGAAATCGAATCGGATTTCCACTGGCCCGGAGGGCCGGGAGAGATCCGCCTGGATGGAACTGGAGACGTGCGCGTGGACCGCATCCGCCTGGTGCCGTTGTGGGTCCCGGGAGTCAATCTGAACCCTTTCCCCCATGAATCTTCGATCACCCTTGAATGACCTGCCAGTGGCGGTTCACCCCTCCCACATGCGGGAAGTGGATTGCTACCTGTGCGCCTCGTCCCGGCGCCGGGTCCGGTTCAGCGAGGGGCCCTTCCGCCTGGTGGAGTGCACGGACTGCGGCCTCGTCTACACCACGCCGCAACTCGATTCCGAGGAACTGAGCGCCCTCTACCAGGAGTCCTACTGGGAGAGCGCCCGGGCCTCGGACTACGGCTACATGAACTACTTGCAGGACAGGGACCTCTATCTTCGCACCTTCCGGAAGCGCCTCGCCAGCATCCCACATCACCTGAGGAGCGGCCGTCTCCTCGACGTGGGCTGCGCCGCCGGGTTCTTCCTGGCCGTGGCCCGGGAGGCGGGCTTCGACGGCCACGGCATCGACGTGGCCGCGCCCATGGTGCGCTACGCCCGGGAAGACCTCGGCCTGGAAAACGTCCGGGAGGGCACCCTGGAGTCGGCAGGATATCCCGACGCCCACTTCGACGTCATCACCCTGTGGGACGTGGTCGAGCACCTGCCCGATCCCCTGGGGCTCCTCGAGGAGTCCCGGCGGGTGCTGAAGCCCGGCGGCCTCCTGGTGCTGGAGACCCAGAACGTGCACAGCCCCTTTGCCAGGATCATGGGCCGGCGGTGGCACCACTTCAAGATGCTGGAGCACCTCTACCACTTCGATCCCAGCACCTGCACCGCGCTCCTGGACCGGGCCGGTTTCGAGGTCCGGCAGTGGTCGCCCCGCCGGGCCGGCAAGTACGTATCCGTGGACTTCGTCATCGAGCGCACCGGGCGCCTCCACCGCCTGCTTCCTTTCCTGCTGGCTCCGTTCAAGGTCTTCAGAAACTCCGCCGTCTACGTGAATCCCTTCGACGAGATGATCTTCCTGGCCCGACCGAGGCCCGCGCCTGCCCCCGAACCCCACCCGCACGTGAGTTGACCATGGACGAAGTCGCATACCAGCAGTTCAAGGATCTGGAAAAGGGCCACTGGTGGTTCCAGGGCAGGCGGGCCATCTTCTTCAGCCTCCTGGATCGATTCCTGTCGCCGGGGGGGCGCTCCGGCGTGCCGGAGCCGAGACTCCTCGACATCGGCTGCGGCATGGGCGGCATGCTCCCGGATCTCTCCCGCTACGGCACGGCCGTGGGGCTGGACCTGTCCGAGGAGAGCCTGCAGTTCTGCCAGAAGCGCGGGTATCCGGAGGTCGCCCTGGGCGACGGCTACCGGCTCCCCTTCTCGGACCGGTGCTTCGACCTGGTAAGCCTCTTCGACACGGTGGAACACATCGACGAGGACGCGTGGGTCTTCCGGGAAGCCTCACGGGTGGTCAAGGCGGGCGGCCTGGTCATGGTGACGGTGCCGGCCTACCAGTTCCTCTACAGCGACAACGACGTGGTGGCCCACCACAAGCGCCGCTACCGGGCCGGAGTGCTCCGGAAGAAGCTCCGCGAGGCCGGACTGCGCCCCGTGAAGACCAGCTACTACAACGCCATCCTGCTCCCCGTCATCGTGCCGCTGGTGCTCTTGAAGAAGCTGAAGATGCGCCTGTTCGGGGTGCCGGAAAAGCCCCGATCCAACATCAGCTACGCCATCCCCGGATTCCTGAACGCCCTGCTCTCGGCCGTCTTCCGGTCGGAGCGGTTTTTGATTCCGCGGGTGAGCTCTCCCGCGGGACACAGCCTGCTCTGTTTGGCGAAAAAGGACTGAGACGCCGGCGCGCTATCTCACGAAAGAGTTCTGGCGGCACTTCTCACAGACAACTTTTGTCCGCGCCCGCCACGAACGAGTTTTGGCCAGAAATGGGCCGTTTCACGCCAGTGGAGGGCCCCACAACCCTGTTTTGGCCCATTTCTGGCCAAAACAAAGCCGTGGGGCAAGGGCGGGTTACTGGATCTTGAAACTCGCGGCCGGGGAAACTCCCTTCACGAAGTCCTTGCCGGACTTGAAGGAGGCCATGGCCACGAAGATCCGGAGGCCCTTGAGGGCGGTCTCTTGGGGGATGGCCAGGGTTCCCTTGGCCTGGCCGCTCGCGTCCAGGGTGCCGGTAAAGCCGGGAAACACCCCCAGGATCGAGGCCAGGAAGAGGGCGTCCGGGCCCAGGGGTGCGATGAAGCCACCCCCCAGGGAGACGTGGTGCGGCAGGGTGGAGAAGGAGGCCGCGCCGATGTATACGGCACCCGGATGGTAGGGATCGCGGAAGTTGGCGATCATGGAGGTGCCGATGGCGCCGCTACCGGTGAGGGTCACCTCGGCGGTGGCCATGTCCTGGCGCGAGGACCAGACCACGGCGTATGGCTCGCTCGTGCCGGTGAACCGCTGGCGCACCAGGCGCACGGTGTAGGTGCCGGTCATTGCGGGGAGGAAGGCAACGATCTCGAAGGGATTCTTGGTACTGGCCGAGGAGGCCACCACCTTGTTGGAGGGATCCAGGACCACCAGGTCCAGGTCCATTTCCAGGACGTCGGTGGCGTATCTGCTGTCGGCCTTGGAGAACCAGAGCGCAGTGATGCGGGTCTCGTCCAGGGCCTGGAGCTGGATCGGAATGTCCTTTCTCCCGAATGGAAACGACGAAGCCGTCAAGGTGCCGTCCACGAACTGCCGGTCCCGCACCACGGCGTCGGCCGCGGCGGCGTGGACACTGCCGGCTCCGTCCTTGTCCGAGAGCACGGCGTTACCCTCCACGTTGTGCCAGGCCGAGGCCATGAGGATCGCCTTCAGGGTGTAGGTGCGGGTCCTCAGGTTCACGTCCCGGGTCCCCAGCAGGGTGGCCACCCCGCAGGTCAGGGGGCTGGCCGAGGAGGTGCCGCCGAAGCTGCTGTAGATCCAGGGGCTCCGGTAGTACATGGTGGTCACCTTGTCGCCCGGGCTGGCCACCTCGGGCTTCTCGTGGCCCTCGGCCGGATTCCGGTACGAGGAATAGGACGCCATGGCGTCGTTATCCCAGTCCCAGGTGTCACCGTCGTTGTAGCAGCCCGAGTTGGTCATGTTGTAGCCGTTGCCCGGCGTGGTGGAATAGGGCGTCGAGGTAGTGCCCTGGTTGCCGGTGGACTTGAACATCATGACGCCGAAGTTCCGGATGGTGTAGTCGAAGAACCGGTCCAGGAATTCGATCTTGCCCTTCTTTCCGTTCCACCAGGAGCAGTTGCCGTAGCAGATGCCGGCCTTGATGGCCAGATCCCACACCTTGGGGGCGTTCGTATCCCCCGATCCGTTCCCGCTGTAGAGCTTGGGCAGCTCCTTGGCGCCTCCGAAATAGGTGGTATGCCGGCTGCAGATGTTCCCCGCGCAGGCCGTGGCGTGGTACCGGGCGCTTCCGGAATTGAGCAGGGTGATCGGGGGCAGGTAGGGATTCTGGGTGGTGACGTGGCCGGGGTCGTTCACCATGACCTTGATGGTGGAGTTCTTGCCGGTCACGCCCCGGGCGTGCACCGTGGGCGTGCGCAGGGTGGGCTGGGCGTTGTGGTTCTCCGGAATCCAGGCCGGTGCGCTGTGGTAGGCCAGGGCCACCCGGGAATCCGCGGCCACCGAGGCGATGTCCCGGGCCGGGATGCGCGCCATGACCACGGGGCACCAGGTGGACGCGTAGGTCACCTCGTATCCCCGAGCTTCGAGCTGGAGAGAGAAGGTGCGAGTATGAGGGGTGTAGAATCCCTCTGCAACGTCCAGGGCCCCGCGTCGGGCCGCTTCGCCGGTCATGCCGCGGGCCACCCCTTCCTCCAGGACGAGGCGAAAGTCGGGCGCGCCGGGAAGGCGCATCCACAGGGCCACCTCGAGGGGAGTGCTTGTGGGGTTTGCTGCCAGCACGCGTTCGAACAGGTCGGAGGAGAGCTTCATGCGGGAGGCGATGCGCAGCGCGGACTCGCGCCGGGTGAGGTCGTCCACGTCCACGAGGGTGCCGTCCGGGGTCCGGGCCTCCCGCCGGACAGTGCCGTTTTCTGCGTCCAGGATCCGGACCTCCTCCACGGTAAGACCCAGGTGGGTGAATGCGTGCGAGGTCGTGGACAGCACCTCCTGCGTGGTGACGGGGGTGGCGGCAAGGGCGAGTAAGAGAATCACAGGGAAGCGCATGAGAGAAATCCCCTTTCCATTCTTCGATCTGCCCGGTCATGCCGGTATGTTCGTGAAGAGCGTGATGAACACCCTTTCTATTCAACAGGAATTCACACGACGAGGAAAGGGTGTAGGCCCTGGGGTAGGAGGGAGAACTGGATGATACGGTCCCCACATCAGCCCGTTTCTGCACGAAGGAGGGAGTGGGCCGGCTGCATGTGCGATGTGCGGGCCCGGGCGCCAACCCCACGACCGATTTATTTCCTGGATCAGGACATTTCAGGATCGTGAGGAGCCGCACGGGCCTGGGATGTCCCGATTCAGGACAAGAATCAGCCGTGGACGAGAGACGGGGATCGCCATCCTGTTCTACTTGTAGGTGTGCTTCTCCTCCGGAAACACGCCCTGCTCCACCTCCTCGCGATACTGGGCCACGGCCGACTGGGCCAGCTCGCCCAGGTTGGCGTAACGCTTCACGAACCGCGGGGTGAACTCGTTGAAGAGCCCGAGGACGTCGTGGAGCACCAGCACCTGGCCGTCGCAGGAACGGCCCGCGCCGATGCCGATGGTGGGGATGGTCAACATCTGGGTGATCTTGCGGGAGATGGGCTCGGGGATGCCCTCGAGGACGACGCAGAAGGCGCCGCTGCTCTGGAGGGCCTGGGCGTCGCTGATGAGGCGGTCCTCCTCGCGCTGGATCTTGAATCCGCCCATCATGTGCACCGACTGGGGGAGCAGGCCCAGGTGCCCCATGACCGGGATGCCGGCGTCGCAGAGCGCGGAGATGAGCGGCGCCCGGACGGCACCGCCCTCCAGCTTCACGGCCGAGGCCCCGGACTCCTTCAGGAACCGGCCGGCGTTTCGGATGCCCTCTTCCACGCTGGGCTGGTAGGAGAGAAAGGGCATGTCCCCCACCACCAGGGCCCGCTCGGCCCCGCGCACCACCATGGAGGTGTGGTAGACCATCTGGTCCATGGTGACGGGCAGCGAGGTCTCGTTGCCCTGGACCACCATGGCCAGGCTGTCGCCGACCAGGATCACGTCGATGCCCGCCCGGTCCACGATGCGGGCGAATGTCCAGTCGTAAGCGGTGATCATGGAGATCCGCTCCCCCTTCTTCTTGCGATCGAGGAGGGTGGGAACCGTCACCTTGTTGTTGGCCATGAAATCAGTCCTCTTGCGTTGAAGCAGCCGCGAGTGGTTGCGCCGCGATGTGAAGTCGTTCCCCGGGGTGTCCCATTCGTTCCTGTTGCAACAAGTGCTTTGTATCCAGAATGCCGGATTTTCGACCCGGTTCGTGCTCCCGGAACGCGCTTCGAATCAACGATTCCAGTGCGTTCCGGATGTGCGGACCGGGGCGAAAAGACGGCGTTCTGGGTACAAAGCACTTGTTGTAACAGGAACCCATCAAAGGCTGCTCCTGGCCGCGATTCTCCGCCCCGGGGGCCACGGTGCCTCGGCCCCGTGTTCCCGCATGCGAAGCCGCCCCTGAAGCGTGCGGAGCAGATCCTCCTCCCGGAATCCCAGCTCCTTGGCCCGGTTCACCGCCTCGTTCACGATGCCCTGGAGCGGGTCCAGATCCTGGTTCTGGACGTGGGCGGCGGCGTGGACAAAGGTGCCGCTCCCGGCCTTGCCCCGGAGCCAGCCCTCCTGTTCCAGTTCGGAGTAGACCTGGGACACGGTGTTCCGGTTCACGCCCAGGTCCTCGGCCAGGTCCCGGGAGGACGGCAGTCGATCTCCTTCCCGCATCTCCCCGCTGAAGATCAGGAACTGGATGTGCCGCTTGAGCTGGTGCTGGATGGGCACCTTGGACTGCTTGTCCAGGCGGATTCGATTCACCACGAAACAGGCGTTTCCAAAAATGGTCCAGGGAACTATGGCAATTGGACCCAAAAGATGGGTCATTATGGGACGATTTCAAGGAAATCAAATCAACCTGGGTGAGGTTTTTAATCAACCTGGGTGAGGATAATTTTCGAGGAATCAAATCAACCTGGGAGCGGGAATTCCACCCTTGCGATCCCCGGGGTGATTCGTTAGGCTACAATACTTAGTTATTTATTTTCCAATACTTACAGCCGTTCACATGAGGTGTGGATACTGCCATGCGAAAGGCCGCAGGGGCATTTCTCATTCTGGGGGTCCTGGCCGCTCTGGCCCTGCTTCCGGTCCTCGGCGGGGATCGGGTCCTGTTTCCCCGCGACGCGCGCAGCGTGATCCCGTGGAAATACAACGCCGACGAGGCCCTCCAGAAGGCCCTCCTCCAGGAGCCCACCAACGACGTCCTGACCGACAAGAACGTCTTTGACTTCCCCAAGCTGCACCTGGCCGCCACCCTGTGGAAAGAGGAGGGCAAGATCCCCCTCTGGAACCCCTACACCTTCTGCGGCAATCCCCTCCTGGCCTCGGCCATGCCCTCTCCCCTCTACCCGGGGAACCTCTTCTTCCTCCTGGATCCCTACCGCGGCTTCACCTACTCGGCCCTGGTGCACCTGCTCCTGAGCGGTTTTTTCCTCTTCCTCTATTTGCGGCTCCTGGGCTTTCGCTCCACGGCCGGACTCCTGGCCGGCACCGCGTACGCCTTCAGCGGCTGGTACCTGGTGCACCTCTACCTGCCCTCGTACATCCACGCCGCCACCTGGTTCCCCTTGATGCTCTACGCCGTGGAAAAGCTCGCCCGCGGCAAGGGTGCCGTGTGGATCGGCGTCCTGGCTGCGGCCGCGGGCCTGAGCGCCCTGGCCGGCTTCCCCCCGGTGACGGTGCTGTCCCTCTACGCCGCCGGCCTCTACCTGATCTTCCGCCTGCCAGGGATCCTGCGCTCCGGCGGCTTGGGGGCGGTCCTGGCCCGGCCCCTGAAGGTGGCCCTGGCCGTGGCCCTGGGCCTGTGCCTGGCGGCCTTCCAGATCCTCCCCACGTACGAGCTGAGCCGCGCCTCGGGGCGCTCGAGCATGGAGCTCAGCAACCTCCAGGAGGGGGCACTCAGACCCCTGGGTCTGGTGGCCCTGGTCCTGCCCGACTTCTTCGGCAACCCCATGGATCAGGGGCCTGACCCGGACGCCACGGGCCGCCGGGCCGGCCCGCTCCTGCCCCGCACCCTCGGCCTGGACGGACCGCCGCCGCCCCAGGACTGGGGCAACAACTACCTGGAAAACACCCTCTACATCGGGGTGCTGCCGCTGTTGCTGGCGCTCCTCGCCCTGGTGCGCCGGCGCCGGGCCGTGACCTACTTCTGGTTGCTCATGGCCGCGTTCGCCCTGTGCATGAGCCTGGCTCTGCCCCCCCTGGTCCCCCTCTTTGATACCGTCCCGGGCCTGCGCATCGGCGGGGTCAAGCGCTTCCTCTTCCTGTTCACGGCGGCCGGGGCCATCCTGGCGGGCATCGGATTCGACGGCGCCATCGGCGGGGGCAAGCCCAAGCGTGGCTGGGGATTTCTCCCCTATGTCCCGGCCCTGGGCCTGGCCGTCACGGCCGGCCCGCTCCTGTTCTGGCCGGGCCTCCTGGAGAACCTGCTGACACGCCTGGCCGCCCTCGGCCCGGACCCCGCAGCCGCGCTCCCCGCCGCGGACATGGCGCTCTGGGTCGAGAACACGCAGGGTTGTATCTGGCGCTTGGCCGCCGTGTTGCTACCGGCCTCGGCCATCTACTTTATGCTCAAGCGCGGCATGGCCGCCCGGCCGCTGCGGTTCGCGGTGCTGCTGTTGACGTTCCTGGATCTGGCCTGGCTGGGCCTGGCGTTCAATCCGGTGCACCGGCCGGACCAGATGGACACCACCCCCGGCCTCGAGTTCCTGGGTAAGAACACCTCCATGCCGCCCTGTCGGGTGGCGCGCTACGGCGTGGGCGCCCACTTCGTGCTGCCGCCCAACGCCGGCATGGTCCACGGCATCCAGGACATCCAGGGCTGGGACGTGCTGTTCCCGTCCCGCTACCAGAAGTTCATGAACCTGGTGGAGAAGGACGTGGCCCAGGCCCACCACCTGGTGGGGCCCCTGCGCCGGGCCGAGAGCCTGCACTCGCCCCTCCTGGATCTTCTCGGCGTGCGCTACGTCCTGACCGACCGGGACTGGGGCCCGGAACCGGCCCCGGGCTTCAGGCCCGCCTACCCCCTGGGCAAGGATAACGCCTTTGACCGGGAGCGCATCGCCCGGGAAGGCCTGGTGGCGTACGAGAACACGCAGTGCCTGCCCCGCGCTTTCGGGGTGAAAAACGTCCAGGTCGCCACCAGCGAGTCGGAGGTCTTCCAGAACCTCGCCCGCCCCGGCTTTGACGCCCGCACCACCGTGATCCTGGAAGAGGCCGTCTCCGACCTCTCCCCCGCGGACGTCCCGGTGGAGATCATTGCCTACACCTCCAGACACGTGACCCTCCGGGTCGGCCCGGGCGGCCGGGCCCCCCTGGTCCTCACCGACGCCTTCCACCCCGGATGGAAGGCGTGGATGTCGGACGGCACCCCGCTGTCGATCCTCCGGGCCGACGGCGTGTTCCGGGCCGTGATCCTGCCGGCCCGCACCACCCACCAGGAGGTGCACTTCCACTATCCGGGCAGTGCCTTCACCCACGGGGCGTACGCGGCCGCGGCCGCCGCCGCGCTCCTGGCGCTGTGGATCCTCGTTGCAGCCATCGGGTCCCTGATCACCCGGCGCCCCCGGGAGGCCTGACCCATGTTCGAGGACCGGAAAGTCAGCGTCGTCATTCCCGCCTACAACGAGGAGGATACCATTGCCTCGGTGGTCCGGGACTTCCTGAAGAACGGGACCTATGTGGACGAGGTGGTGGTGGTGGACAACAACTGCCAGGACCGCACCGCGGCCCTGGCCGAGGAGGCGGGCGGGCGGGTCGTGAAGGAGTCCGAGGCCGGGTACGGGTGCGCCCTGCGCCGCGGCCTGGACGAGGCCGAGGGGGACATCCTGGTCCTCACCGAGGCCGACGGTTCCTTCAAGGCCGCGGACCTGAAGAAGATGGTGGTCTACCTGGAGGACGCCGGCCTGGTGGTGGGCACCCGCACCACGCGCCAGATGGTGCAGCAGGGCGCCAACATGGTGAAGCTGCTCAGGTGGGGCAACGTGGTGGTGGCGAAGCTCCTGGAGCTCTTGTGGTACTTCAGCTGCGAGCCGCGTCTCACCGACGTGGGGTGCACCTTCCGGTGCCTCACCCGGGAGACGTGGAACCGCATCCGAACCCACGTGCGCGAGACCGGCCCCAGCTTCAGCCCGGAGATGATGGCCGAGGTCCTGGTGCAGCGCATCCGCCTCATCGAGGTGCCGGTGAACTACCTGCCCCGGAAGGGCGGCGAATCCAAGCACTCCGCCGGATGGATCAAGATCGCCCACACGGCCACGGGCATGCTCAGGGCCATCGCACGCAAGCGCTGGGAAGGATTTCGCAGGGCGCCCGACCCGGTGGTGGGGGAACCGGAGGGAGAAGCCGTCGCATGAAAGAGACGAAGCACCCAAAGGACGCGCCCATCGGGGTGATTCTCAGCGCCGGCAAGGGAAGCCGCATCGACCCCTTCAACACGCACTTCCCCAAGCCCATGCTGCCCATCGTCAACCGCCCCATCATCGAGCACCAGATCGACCAGATGAAGGCGGTCGGCATCCGCGAGATCCTCATCGTGGTGGGCCACCTGAAATACCGCATCATCGACCACATCGGGGACGGATCGGCCCTCGGGGTGAAGGTGAAATACGTGGAGCAGCACCGGACCCTGGGCATCGCCCACGCCGTCATGCAGCTGGAGCGCCACATCGACCGCAACTTCCTCCTCTACCTGGGGGACATCCTCTACGTGCCGAAGAACCTGCACACCATGATGGACATCGCGGCGGCCGAGAACGCCGCGGTGGTGCTGGCGGCCAAGAAGGAGGAGGACCGCGAGGCCATCTTCAAGAACTTCCTCGTGGACGCGGACGACCGGGGGCGTGTGAAGCGGGTGGTGGAGAAGCCCCGCTACCTCGTGAACGACCTCAAGGGCTGCGGCATCTACCACTTTGCCCCGGACTTCTTCGACGCCGTGCGCCGGACCCCGCGCACCGCACTTCGCGACGAGTACGAGATCACCGACGCCATCCAGATCTCCATCGACCTGGGCCAGATCGTCCACGTCGCGGCCGTGGTGGAGTGGGACCTGAACATCACCTTCCCCTCGGACATCCTGGTGGGCAACCGGTTCTGGAGAGAGCGCCTCGGCCTGGACAACGTCATCGCCGACGCGACCGAGGTCCACCCCGGCGCCCGGCTCTCGGGCACGGTCCTGGGCCACGGCGTGAAGGTGACGCACCCCATCCGCATGGAGAACGTGGTGGTGCTGCCGGATACCGTGGTGGCGTCGACCAGGGACCTGAAAGACGCGGTGCTCTACGGAGACCACCTCGTCGAGTGCGAGGCCACGGAAAAGGCTACCGGGTAAAGGAGTCCTAAAAAATCCGCATTTTATAGTGCACGTTTCTTTTTCTGATTACACTGAATGTATTGGCATTCCTTTGAGGCGTCTAGATGAGGGTCCCAGACATTCAACTGGAGGAGAGTGCGTCATGACCCGAAGCTGCATCGTTCTCGCAGGATTCGTCCTCCTGCTATCCCTGACCCTCGACGCCGGAGAACTGGACGCCCGATTCGCCCAGAAGCTCCAGGCCGGGAGCCCCGACACCCTCTACCCGGCCGTGGTGTCGCTCAAGAGCCAGGTGGACCTGGTGGACCTGGACCGGCGCCTGACCCTGGGCAACGCCCCCCGAGCACTGCGCCACCGCATCGTCATCGAGGCCCTCCAGGCCCGGGCCAAGGCCACCCAGGCCCCGGTGCTGGCGCGCCTTCGCACCCTGGAGGAGGCGGGCCAGGTGCGGGGGATCAAGCCCCTCTGGATCACCAATGCCGTGCTCGTCGAGGCCAAACCGGCCGCGCTGCGGTGGCTCTCCACCTTCTCGGACGTGGGCCAGGTCCTGGACGGCGGCGTGGCCATGACCTATCCCACGCCCAGGAACATCACCCCCGGCAATCCCTTCCTGGACGCGCCCACGCCCGGGCTCCTCCTCATCAAGGCGGACAAGGTGTGGGCTAAAGGCATCAACGGCGCCGGCACCGTGGTGGCCAACATCGACACCGGCGTGGACGCGAGCCACCCGGCCCTGGGCCTCAAATGGCGCGGCCTCAAGGTACCGGCCAACCAGGCCTGGTACGATCCGGTCAACAGGACCAAGATACCCAACGACAAGCCCTTCCCCCAGGGCGGCCACGGCACCCACACCATGGGCACCCTGTGCGGGGACGACGGCAAGGGCAAGCAGATCGGCGTGGCGCCCGGGGCCACCTGGATCGCCGTGGGCCTGGGCAATTCCCCGGCCATGCCCTCCCAGATGCTGCTGCTGTTCCTCCAGAGCCTGCAGTGGATCGCCGATCCCGACGGGTCCCCGGGCACCGTGGCCGACGCTCCCGACGTGGTGTCCAACTCGTGGGGCTTCACCCCCGGATTCCCGCCGCCGCCCTTCGGCGTGGCCGCCTGCGATAAGACCGTGTGGCCGGGCATGGACGCGTGCGAGGCCGCGGGCACCGCGTTGGTGTTTTCCGCCGGCAACGACGGCCAGATGGGTCCGGGCACCATCAGCGTCCCCTCGGACCGCATCACCACCCCCACCAACGCCTACGCCGTGGGCGCCGTGAACCAGGACGGCAAGACCCTGGCCGTCTTCTCCAGCCGCGGCCCCTCGGGCTGCGACCGCCAGACCATCAAGCCCGAGGTGTCGGCGCCCGGCGTCCAGGTGGAGTCGAGCCTGCCCGGCGGCTACTATTCCAAGCAGTCCGGCACCTCCATGGCCTCGCCCCACGTGGGCGGCGCCATTGCCCTGCTCCGCCAGGTGAACCCGGACATCTCCCCCACCCGCGTCAAGGAGATCCTCATGGAGACGGCCGTGGACCTGGGCGCCACGGGGGAGGACAACAGCTTCGGCCACGGCCTCATCGACGTGGAGGCGGCCTACCAGAAGGTGCTGGCCGAGCGCGGCGTGGCCCAGGTGAGCCTGGTCACCACCACGCCCACCCCCAAGCGGCCGGACTTGTTCTGGCTCCACCTCTCGGCCACCAACTTCACGGCCCAGCCCCAGCGGGTCTGGTTCCAGATCGACCTGTTACTCAACGGCAAGCCCTTTGCCAACCTGATCCCGCCCATTGCCCCGGTGCTACCGCCCAATTTTTCTCTGAGCCAGGGCCCGGCCGTCATCCTCATTCCGGTGCCCGCCATCTTGCCCGCCAACCTCGTGGGCGTACCCTTCACCTTCCGGGCCACCCTGAAGCAGAACGCAAAGGAGATCTCCCGGGCGGACGCGGGCTTCGTGATCCAGTGAGAATGCGGGTCAGGGCCGGCCGCGCATGCCGGTCCTGGCCCCCCGATCCGACCACTCAGTCCAAGTCCATGGGATTGTAGGGCTTCTCGTCGGGGTTTTCCTTGGCGCGGTCCTTGGCCTGGTCAAAGGCGTCTTCCAGCTGGGACTTTCGCCCCTCCTGGGACTTCATGGCCTGGTTGAACTTGTCCTCGGTGCCTTCCTGCTGCTGCTTCACCTTGTCCAGGGCGCCATCGAAGAGGGTCTCGGTCTCCTCGGCCGAAATCTTCTCCCGGATGACCTGCCCCGTGCGCACGTCGATGATGAACTCCTTCTTGCACTCCGGGCACTTGAACCGGACTTCTTTTCTCATGTTGCCTGCACCTGCCTCTCCGGCCGCGTCTCCTGACAGCCTCCCTTGCCCCTGCTCCCTGTAGTGTAGAATCTCGGGGCTGGG
>CAZAKZ010000005.1:0-18741 GCA_964485695.1 uncultured Planctomycetota bacterium
CGCCCCTGGAGGACTACGGGCCTGGACGGGTCCGGTTAAATGGATACCCCCGTAGGGTCGAAAAGGGGTAAGAATGGCTGGCCGGAGCAGAAGGAATCGAAGCAAAAAAGGAAAACCTCCGGAAGACAACACGCCCTCCTCGGGTGGCTTTTGGAGTCAATCGCCCGTGAAAATATTCGTATTGTTGTTGGTTCAGCTCGTTGCCTTTTTCGGGGCAATGGAATGGACCTTCGATCGCAAAACAGATGGTTTTAAGAACCTTGTGGAAGCGTCCGTCAACAAGGCCGATGCGGCTGTCAACAGTGCCAATGCGGCTGCCAACAAGGCTGAGGCGGCCGCCACCAAGGCAGGTGGCGCAAGAGGCGAAATTATCACATTGGGCGACCGCCTTGATCTGAAGTTCAAGGAACTTAAAAATGACTTTATCGCATTGGGTAACCGAGTAGATAGCGAGCTTCTTAAAAACAATAAGAAGGTTGATGCGCTTACTGGTCAGTTTGGGAAATACCTCGGGTCGTTTGAACTTTTGGACGGGTCAGCTTTCGCGGCACGTGCTTGTTCCCTGGAAACTAAATATGTGAATTTGAAAAGGAAGACCATAGGTGGAATTGAGAATGATGGGCTGTTCTTGGTAACTGCCCAGCCGATCCCAGAAGATGATCCTGACGCCAATACGGTGAATCGCTTTCAATCCAATAGGATTCCATATTCATATTATTATATGTATTTCCGAAACCGTTTAAACGCATATACAAAGACGATCAGGGAGCTTGAGGAGAACAGAAATCAGCTGGATAACTCCATTGCTGCATTAGAAAATGAAGCCTATGCTGAACCAGAGGATAGCAGAAAAAGAACGCACTGGAGTTCATATAGGAGAGGGCTTATGCGTCTCTCACAGGAGTTCACTAATCTCATTGAAACTCTAAACCGCTCAAACAGATAGTCTTTCCAACAAGTTAATACACCCATCATTCTCTCCATATCCTTCTGAAGCACTTCCTTTCAAAGCGAGGCTATGCCGCCTCCTCTTCGGCGTCCTCGTCCTCCCCGCACCAGCGGGGATCTGATCGGATCCGCCGGATATGCCCGAGGACCAGGTGCTCCCGCTCCTCACTGCGCGGTACGGCTTCACCCGGCCTTGGAACCCGGGCCAGGACTGCGCCGGTTTCCGGCTCCTGGCTGGGGTCGAGGGTGCGGATGGAGGTGAAATCGAGGGTGTGCATAAGACAGTTACTCTTTTCTTCTTTCGATGACGCCGGTCATCCGAGACCAGGCCCAGCCGTCTGTTAAACGTCTGTACAGCCCAGATACAGGAAATGCGCCCGACCAAGCAACCGCCACAACACTTTGCCCCGCTGAGAGATATTGCGTGGGCCGGCCCTTCCCCTGGCCCACGCCCAAAAGGATTTATATCCATTCTCGAGCCACGGATCTCATTGCTGGACCGGGCCCTGGCGCCGTGACTCCCGTCCGGTTCGGCCCAGCCTGCCCTGGACCGGGGACATTTCGACGCGACGGAGGTGCCCGGGGTGGAGAACCCGTACACTGTGTGCCACGGGTCGGTTTGTCGTTTTGGTGAAATACAGCGCCGGGGGCAAGGGGGGAGGACGGCCGGATATCTGGATATCCCGGGTCAGGGAACGTGCATCCGCATGATGGAGCGGTCGCTCATCTCCGGGCCGTGGATCCAGACCTCGAGTTCATAGACGCCGTGGGGGAACTTGATCCAGGGCGTCATGATCTGGACGCCCTTCTTGAGGGGATAGATCCTGCCAAAGAGCGGAAGGATATCCTTAGAGACGTCCCTGCCGTTGAGCAGGATGGTGTGGCTGAACAGATGGATGTCCCGGATCTCGATGACGCCGCGGTGGAGCCCGTTCTGTTCCTCCCAGCGGCTCGTGACGTCAAAGGGCTCGGGCGTGAGCCAGATCACGCAGTCGCCCTCGTTGATGGCCTTGATCGGAATCGAGAAAAGTCCCTGGGTGATGCGGAACCGTTCCACGCTCTGGACCTGACACGGATCGAGGGCGAAGACCTTGACGGTATAGATCCCATTGGGCAGGTTCTTGAGTGCAAGCGTCCCGCCTCCCGGGGCGAGGAGGTAGACCAGCACCTCGTGGCCCACGGTCGCAGCCCAGTTCTGCGTGAACGGTTTCGACAGGATCAGGTCTTGCCTCGGGGTCAATACTCCGGTTTGCCAGAGATTGTCCAGGACGGTGTGCATCCCCAGGAAGCCCTCGGCTTCCCACTTGTCGTCGATGTTGTAGACGGGAGGACCGTTTTCGATGTTGTTGTTGTCCTCCTTGGTGGAGGCGGCCACGCCCCCGGCCATCAGGATGGCCCAGAGCTGGGATCGGGCTACGCGGCGGAAATGTGGAGAAGAGTAGGTCTTGTCGGGTTCCAGGCCGATGCGACCGGCGAACACGGGCTTGGTCGTGCCTGCCCGCAGGGAGGTCACGTAGTTGTAGATCTCCTCGACCTTGAACGTCCGGATGGAACGGGGGGCATGCCAGAAGTCGAGCAGATCGATGTGGCTGGATTTGTTCTCGTGATCCCAGAGCTTCTGGGTGCAGGACATGTTCGTGACGAGGAGATCGACCTTCTTGTTTTTCTCGAAGGTCTGAATCCACCCGAGGACCTTGTCGAGGAAGACCGTGGTCCCGGAGTACTCGTTGCAGATCTCGAAGATGACGTTGCCGTACTTGTACGTACTCTCCAGGAGTCGTCCGATGTATCGCTGATAGTAGTCCATCAGCTTTGTGTTCGTGACGTCGTACACCTCGGGCCGGCCGTCCTGGCCTTTCCCGGGCATGTTCGTCAGATTGTTGACGTTGTTGGCCGGATTCAGGGGATGGCGGTCCCAGGCATCCGTCCCCTTTTTCATGGTGACCTCATCGAATATCTGAAGCAGCACGATCCGTCCCGTGGCCTCGTTCTTCTTGATCAGCTGATCCAGACGCTTCCAGAAGGTCTCGTTGAAGGTATTGAGATCGTATTTCCCGGTGGATAGAAGAATCCAGGGATTTTCCGGTGTGTATTTACTGGACTTGAGGATGCGGGTGGTGACGGTCTTGATCCGGGTCAGATTGGCCCGGTAGGGCACGTACCAGTCGGCCTCGGCGTTGAAGTCGAAGCCTCCCTTGACGGCAGCGTGCCAGAATCCCTGGCCGAACAGGTAGGCCGGCTGATTCCCCTGATAGAGGTTTCTGCCCTGGATCTTCAGAGGCGGAGCCTGCGGAGTCTGCCCGTATACGTTGGCATCCCCGGCAAAAGACAGAAACAGGAGAGCAGTCACCCCAAGGAGGATGACAAGAAACTCTGCACCCCTCTCGACCCCGGATGGGTTCGAACTCATTTGCATTGTTTCCGGCGATCTGGCCTGGTTGGCTTACGTTTCCTTTTCCATTCGATCGATCGGGCAGAGGATCAACGAATACCGATCGTGCTCCAGATCAACGAATTGTCCCAGTTGTCCTGATCCGAGTGGGACCAGGCGTGTTTGATTTTATAATCCGGGGGCTGTTCCTTCGTCAAGACACAACTGACGGCTTTGTAAAAAGAACCGCGGGCACCTTTGATTCATGCGATCACAGGGTAGGGTGGTTCCGTTCCATCCTGAGAGAGGTGTGAAGTGCGATTCCCGGAGGGTTTCTCGGGACCGGCCCCCCACCTCCGGCGCAGAGACGCCGCATTCTCCCGGGGAGAAGATTGCCGGTCCGATCCCATGACAGGTGGCATGGCCATCGTAACACCCTCATCCCAAATGTGTTATCTTGGATGCACAGGATTTGAAGAATCCAGACCAGGGTGGATCGAGGTGAGCGGTCCGGGTCCGGGAGAAAACCCACCCGGCGGTCTCCCATTCCAGTCCGGGGAGAAGATCCACATTCCTGATTATCGCCGTCAGGTGTCCGTTTTGATCGGAGAGGTTGAATGACGCGTCCCGGATTCCTCGTCCTGGTCCTCCTCGGATTCCTCCCCACCCTTCCGGGGCAAGCCAGGAACATCGAGACCCGCGAGGCGAGCTCCCGGGGGGCCTCCGACAGCCAGGATACGGTCCGGCTTTCCTGGAACCACGGCCTCCAGTTCGAGACCGGCGACGGGAAATTCCGGCTCCACCTCGGCGGCCGGCTCTACAACGACTGGCTCTTGACCTGGGGCGACGGGGACCGCAACCGGGTGGGCCTGAATCCTGAACCCGGCACCCGGGTTCTCATCCGCAAGGCCAGGATCGACATTTCGGGCGCCCTCTACGAAAACGTCCTGTTTCGAACCCAGTACGAGTTTGCGAACTCCGTGGAGGAGGTCGAATTGCCGGACGTCTTCGGGAACGGGAAGGAGAAGTCCGACAGCGAGATCGCCTTCAAGGACATCTACCTGGCCCTGAAAGGCGTTCCCCTGCTGGGAGAAATCAAGGTCGGTCAGTTCAAGGAACCCTTCGGCCTCGAGGAACTCACGAGCGGGAATTTCATCACCTTCATGGAGCGTTCCCTCGTGAGCGCCTTCACCCCGGCCAGGAGCACCGGACTCCAGTTCCACGATCAGGCCCTCGAGGGTCTGACCACATGGGCCGTCGGCGTGTTTCGGGATTCAGACGCCAAGGGCAACCAGGACGCAG
This sequence comes from uncultured Planctomycetota bacterium, assembly GCA_964485695.1. Taxonomy (GTDB): domain Bacteria; phylum Planctomycetota; class JAFGQW01; order JAFGQW01; family JAFGQW01; genus CAZAKZ01. Next base: position 4,622 of record CAZAKZ010000005.1, read on the forward strand.
GAAACCGCGGAAGCGAATACAGCTTCACGGGTCGTATCACTTTCAGCCCTTTGTACGCGGACGACGGGAGAGGCGTTCTACACCTCGGGCTGTCGGCGAGTCACCGGAATCCGAACCGGGATACGGTGCGCTTCGGTTCGCGGCCGGAGATGCTCACGAAGAACCTCATCGTGGATACGGGAGACATACCCTCGGAAGCCGTGAATCTGCTGGGTGGCGAGGCGGCTCTTGTTCTGGGACCCTTGTCCGCCCAGGTAGAATACGTCCAGGCCAGGATCGATGCCCGCGGAACGGGGGCCGGCGATCCGGTCTATTCCGGCTGGTACGCAGAGGCCGGCTTTTTCCTGACGGGGGAGCACCGGCCGTATGTCCGGGAAACCGGCCTCTTCGGTCGCATCCTTCCCCGGAAGAACTTCCGTATTGCCGGGAAGCCCGGACCGGGCGCTATCCAGGTGGCCGCGCGCGTCTCCGGCATCGACTTGAGCGACGCCTGGACCCGGGGCGGGGAACTCAGAGGGTATGCCCTGGGCGTCAACTGGCACCTCAACCCGAACACCCGGATCATGATCGATTTCGTCCAGGCCGACCGGGACCGCATGGGTCCGTACCGATTCCTCGGCATGCGGTTCCAGGTGGACTTCTGAGCTCCGGGCCCCTGTCAACCCCGGGACAGGTTCATTTCGAAAGGTCCCGGGCACACCGGAACCCGACGATGGATGTCCGGGTCTCTGGCGGGAAAAACACGTAGCGAAAGTGGCAAGCGCCGTTTTCTCGGCTCAGGCCCCAGCTGCCGCCCTTCAGAACGTAGTTCTCACCTTCCCGAGTGGTGGTCCACTCCAGGACATTTCCGGCCATGTCGTGGCAGCGATACGGACTCAGGCCCGCCCCGGTGGTGCCCACCTCGCGGGTCCCCAGCATCTGAACCCGAGGCTGGAACAGGTTCGCTCTCGCAGGATCGGCATCGTCTCCCCACGGATAGATCCATCCTTCCACCCCCCGGGCCGCCTTCTCCCATTCCTGTTCCGTGGGCAATCGCTTTCTCGCCCATTTGGCAAAGGCTCTGGCATCGGCGTGATCCACGTACGTGACGGGGTGCCGTTCCAGGCCCGCGGGGATCTTCCCGTCCTTCCAGTGTCCGGGCGCCGGGTACCCGGTCTCGGCCAGAAACTTCTGGTACTGGAGATTGGTGACCTCGAATTCGTCCATGAAGAAACCGGGCAAAGACAACTTCTCCTCCTGCCGACCGAACAGGAATTCCCCGGGCGGCACGTAGACCATGTCGGTAGGCGGGACGGGCGAAATCCCCCCCTCAGGCGCCCCCGCCCGGGGGGGCGGAGATGCAGGCCGGATCGGCTGCGGGTCCGGAGACCGGGCTGGTTTTTCCTCTTTTCTTTCGGGGCGATCCGCGGTGTGCAGCGCAGGCGGAGCCGGTTTCTTCCGGGGTGCCAGCGGATGGACTTCCGCCTCCGATCCTCGATTCTTGGGCGCACGGTCGCTTCCGAAGAGCACCAGTCCCAGGCTCAGAACGGGGATGGTGACGATGAGTGGAATGCTCACCCACCTGGGAACCTTCCGGAAAAAGGCGTCCACCCAGTCCCCGACCCGGTAACACCCGGGGAGCATCAACCGGATCGCCTTCACGCCCGGACTCAGATGCCGCGTCCATTTCCCCTCCGGTAATGGCACTTCGAACTCGGGTTCCACCTCGGGCCGCAGGCTTTCCCGGCCGGCAGGCTCCGGGTCCGGGTTGCTTTCCAGCACCTCTTCGACCCTCGCCTTGGCCTCGGACACGTCGAACCGATCCAGAGCGAACACGGTGTTCTCGACGAAGGCCCGCAGGGGCTTCGAAGCATTCGAGGCTTCGGTCCCCGGATCCCGCCGTCCCGGCGTGCGTGTCGACTCGCCCTTCCGTCGGGAGGCAAAGGAAACGGTTGCCCGCCTCTCCTTTCTCGTGGTCTCCCCCGGACGAGGGGGCCGTCCAATGTTGTTCCCGTCCTTGTCCCGGTCTTTACCCCTGTTCTTCAGCAGAGCCTCTTTTTGCCGGAGAACACACCGGAAGCCGACGCTGTTTCCTTCGTAATTGAGGGGTGCACTGAAGCGACTCGCGCACCGGGCATAGGTGCTGAAATCGTACCAGGAGCCGCCTTTGAGTGCTCGATTCTTGCCCCCCTGCCGGAAAGGAGTCCGGGTCCATTCCCATATGTTTCCGGCCATGCCCATGCAGCCGTACTGGCTCTTGCCCTCCGTAAAGTCCTTGACTGAACAGGTGTCCTTGATACCCGATCCGGATACGTTGGACTTCTTCTGAGAAAAGAGGTCCCCCCACGGGTAGGCCCGGCCATCGCAGCCCCGGGCTGCCTTTTCCCACTCCTCCTCCGAGGGAAGGTCCTTTCCCGCCCAATCTGCATAGGCCCGGGCGTCCTCGAAGGATATCCCGACCACGGGGTGGTCCTCCTTGTCCGCCGGCGGGGTGCATCCGTCCCAGAATCTCGGTGGCCGGTAGCCCGTGTCGGAAACGAAGGCGGCATAATCGGCGTTCGTCACGGGATGCGTGTCAATATAGTAATCCGGAAGGGAACGAACCTGCCGGGAATCGCCGAACTGGAAGATCCCGGAAGGCACATGGCACATGCCTTTGGGTGCCTCCACATCGATCCCCTCCTCCAGGGTATCCGTTCCGGAAAGCACAAGAGCATCGGTCACGATCCCGGGATCCTGCAGCAGGACGCCACAGGGATTCGCGGTACCCCCCCCACCCGGATTCTCTTCACTTCGCTGGAGAAAGGGCGGGAATTTCACGGCCGACGATGCCTGCACACCCCTCGAGTCGCTCGTCTCCGTGCCACGGGTTGGCCCGGACTCCACCATCTCTTTCGCCTCGGCGATGGCCGCACCGACGTCGGATACCATGCCGCACCAGGCACAGACCGCCGTCGGCGAGGTGCGACCGCACAAGGAACAAATGTATTCTTTTCCCATCACTCCACCTTGCCGTGCTAAATGGCCGGTTTCGTCCTCGCCCTGTCCTGTGGGAAGAGGCGTCCCGGGTCTCTATTCTGAATCGGCATCCGGGCGGGAATGGCACAGATCCAGAAGAGGAAAGAATTTCACATCGCGGCCTCGCTCGAAATTCGATTCACCTACGGAACACCCGTATCCGGGTTCGATCCGTCGATTCCCGTGGGGGCCGGTCCGGGTGTGGAAAATCGGAGGCTCCTACATGCAATCCAACGCAGGATTTGTGAACGCGAAGCGACTCATGCGCGGGTCGCAGTCACCGGGAATGGTGAATTTGTTCAACAAGGAGTTTTCTCTTTAGACAGTGTTTAAAAATTTCGATGCCACTCGTGATTGTCGGATATTCCGGGCCCGCAGCAGAGAAGTCTGGAGGTGGGTGCACGGTGATCTCCGGGAAGTTGTAAACGTCTCCGAATTCTGTTCCCCGGGCGGATTTCCCGACCCGGAACCGGGAGGGAAGGGTATGGAGGATTTGATCCATCTTCTCATCGTGGACGATGACGAGGCCATCAGGAGCTTCTTCAAGGAGATCTTTCCGGAAGACCGTTATCGCATCGACTGTGCGACAAACGGTGAAGAAGCGACAAAGATGGTCATGCAATCCACCTATGACGTGGTGGTTACAGACCTCTGCATGCCGAAGATGGACGGTATCCGGCTCATCAAGGAGATCCGGAAACTCGATCCAACCACAGTCCCCGTTGCCATCACGGGCTTCGGAACCATCAAGGACGCCGTATCTCTCATGAAGACCGGCGCCTTCGATGTCCTGACCAAGCCCTTTGGTCTGGATGAAATTCAAATCACCATCGAGAAAGCCCTCCGGCATCACGAACTCGCACGAAAGAACCGGGAGCTGGAGCGCAAGTTGAAGATCAGCGAGAAGCTTGCGGCCATCGGAAAGCTGGCGGCCGGAGTGGCTCATGAAATCAACAATCCACTGGACGGTGTCATCCGTTTCGTGAATCTCAGCCTCATGCACCTGGATGAGGGCTCCGTGATCCGGGAGTACCTCTCCGATGTTCGCACCGGCCTGGACCGCATCGCCGGCATCGTCCAGAGCCTTCTGGACTTCTCCCGGAGCATCGTCCTGGAGACCGACCCTCAAGCCATCGGGGACATGGTGAGGGAAGCATTGAATCCGTTCCGTCATCAGGTCCATGAAGGAAAGGTGAAGATCGTTTTTGAATTCGAGGACAACGAGGTCGAGGTGCCGGGGGGGACCCTCCATGTGATTACCAACATCGTGAAAAACGCCCTGGACGAGCTCCCCGAGGGCGGAGAGCTGGTCATCCGTTCTTCCAGTGACGAGAACAGCCTTGCCGTTTCGGTCTCGGACAACGGGCCTGGAATCCCCGAGGACATCCGCGAGAAGATCTTCGAGCCCTTCTTCACCACCAAGAAGATCGGGAAGGGAACCGGGCTAGGGCTCAGCATCTGCCAGCAAATCGTGGAGAAACAGGGGGGGAGCCTGCGCGTGGACAGCGAGGTGGGAAGGGGCACCACCTTCACCATCACCCTCCCCAGGAACGAAGCCGGCAAGGCGTCTCGTCAGATAGAATCTGATGGCATCGCCCTGGCAGAGGTATGTGGAGCGGCTGAGGGTTCGGAGCCTCAGACGAGTGAATCCACGGGCTGCCGAGATAAATAAATGGAGAGGATAGGAAAATCGGCCATGGAGGAAAAAGGAAAGATCCTGGTCGTCGACGACGATCCCCTCATCGTGAAAAGCCTGGCAGAATTGCTACGCTTCGAGGGGTACGATGTGGCCACGGCTTCCAGCGGACTGGCCGCACTGGACCGCCTCGAAGCGTTCGAAGCAGATGTCCTCCTGAGCGATGTCCACATGCCCGATCTGGACGGCCTCGGCCTGCTCGGAAAGATGCGGGAGCGCCATCCCGGTGCGGCCGTGATCATGATGACCGGATTCGGGACCATCGATAACGCCGTGATTGCGATCAAGAAAGGCGCCGTCCATTACATCACAAAGCCCCTCCAGGACGATGAGATCAAGATCATCATCGGCCGGACATTCGAACAGAAGAAACTCAGTGCCGAACGAAACGAGCTCAGGCGAGAGAACGAGAACCTGAAGCGGCGGCTCAAGGGCCACTTTTCCTACGAGAACATCATCGGCCGGGACCTCAAGATGCATCAGGTCTTCGAGGTCGTGGAGACCGTGGCCAACACCCGCGCCACGGTTCTTCTCAGCGGGGAGAGCGGAACGGGCAAGACCCTCATCGCACGCGCCATCCACTACAACTCCAGGCGTATGGATCGCCCCTTCGTGGAAGTCAACTGTGGAGCGCTCCCCGAAACCCTCCTGGAAAGCGAGCTTTTCGGCCACACCAAGGGTTCCTTCACGGGCGCCTACAAGGACAAGATCGGGAAATTCCAGCTCGCCAACGGCGGCACCGTCTTTCTGGACGAGATCGGAAACGCCTCCCCTTCCTTCCAGGTCAAGCTGCTGCGGGTGCTCCAGGACCGGGAGTTCGAGCGGATCGGCCAGCACGAAACGGTGAAGGTGGACGTCCGTGTGGTTCTGGCAACCAATATCGACCTGGCCGAGGCCGTGGAAAAGGGGGATTTCCGGGAAGACCTCTTCTATCGCATCAACGTGGTTCCTATCGAGCTGCCGCCACTCCGGGACCGGATCACCGATCTCGAACTCCTGACAAACTACTTCCTGCAGGTCTACGCCGCAGAGAACGAAAAAGCCATCTCCGGCATCAGCGATCCGGCTCTTGTGCGGATGCGGGCCCATCGCTGGCCGGGAAACGTCCGCGAACTGGAGAACGTCATCGAGCGGGCCGTGGTCCTGACCAAGAACGAGGTCATCCAGGAAGAGGACCTTCCTCCCTCTCTGTTCGAGGCCAAGGACCCGGATTATCAGCCCACCGAGGAGATTCTGCCCCTGAAAGATGCCCTCGCCAGGCCGGAAAAACACATCATCCTGCGGGCCCTGAAGGCAAACAAGTGGAATCGTCAGAAGACGGCAGCTGTTTTGAAGGTGAACCGAACCACCTTGTTCAACAAGATGAAGAAATACGGCCTGTTGGCGGATTGATCCGGATCTTGCCATCCGGCAGGAGGCGCGGGTCCGGGGTACGAGCCGCCCGGATCACGATCCGGGGAATGCCCCTCGTGGAAATTCACCAACATCTTGATTAATATAATGTTACCGAAACACACGATCGCGTCCCGGAAACGCCGGATATGCACCCTGTAGAAACACTTAAAGATACATGAAACCGACCTTCAGACGAACCCTCGTGCGACTCGTCATACTCATCATCACGTTGGGATTGCTCCTCGCTGGGGTCCTGGTCCTGCTGGGCGGGGATCCCCTCGTGAAGGGACGCCAGGCATTCGAGGAGGGCGACTACGTCGGGGCGGCACGTCTACTTGCCAGGGCCTCGGCGCGCAATCCCGGTGACACGGAGATCCTCCAGGAGCTGGCCAAATCTCTCGCCTTGATCCAGAAATACGAGCGAGCTGCGGCAACCTACCTGAAGGCGATGGAAATCAGGCCCGGCGATCCTGACCTCATTCGCAAGTACGGCGAGATGCTCATCCTGAACGGGGAGAAGGAATCCCCCCCGTTCAAGAATGCGGAGTCCTTCGCCCAGCAGTTCCTCCGGACCGCAGGGAACGACTCCATCTATCTGGGACACTACCTCCTGGGCAAGGCGCTGCACCACCGGTTCTCCCAGCAAAAGGAGACCTTCCTCGATGAGACGAGTGAGAGGTTCGATGGCCCTTATGTCTGGGAAGTGCTCGGCTTCATCACACACGCCCTCGAGGCTACAGACTTCTTCGGCACCGGAAGGAAGGAGCTGATCCAGAACCTGAAGCGCCTCGTCGACCTCCCCCCCGCGGACCCTCTTCACGATCGAGTCGGAGCTCTTCGACGCACCCAGGACAGCGCCCTGGCCGCACTCCGGGAGGCCCAGGCCCGGAAAAACCACCACGGATTTCCCGTCCTCGAGGAGGCGAAGTTCCTCTTCGATCTGAATCAGGGAGAAAGGGCGGAGGCTCTTTCCCGTTCCCTCAACCAGGCTCCAGGGGATGCCGTCCGGGACGAGATCCAGATCGAGGCCCAGCGCCTCCTGGCCAAGATCCTGAGCCAGTCTCCCGACAGCGAGACAGTGCGTCTACGCGAGGCGGCCCGGTACTGGGGCGCCTATCTCTACGGCCTCGATAAACTCCCAATGGCGTACCGGCAGAAGAGCCTGCTTCGATTCGAAGCGCACAACGCCAGGGGGGATATCTTCATCCGCCTGAAGAGTTCCGAGGACATTCGTGAGGTGGCGAAAAGTCTGCTCGAGGGCGACAAGAACAATCCGTCAGGCCTCTTCTACCAGGGCATGGCGCTCTACTTCGAGGGCAAGTACAAGGAAGCCGAAAACGACCTCACCGCCTCCTTGAACAAACGGCACGACTTCATCTCCCACATGACCCTCGGTCACATCCTCTCGACCCGGGGCGGGGAGGTGAACGAGGAACAGGCGTTCGTCAACTTCCGCTCCGCCGGGCGCCTGAAGCCCGACTCCGTCGAGCCGATCCTGGCCGAGATCAAGCTCTACATCAACCGGACCCATCCCAACTACGTGGATGCACATGCCAAGATACGCCAGGCCATCGCCAGGAATCTCTGGCGGGGGAGAAGGAACGAGGAGATCCTCGCCCTGCGCGATCAGGTGGAAATCGCCCTGCTCAAGAAAAACAAGAAGGAAATCTACACCTCTCCAGACGAGGCCCTCTCGGCGCTGAAGAGCGATCCGAGGGCCTCCTTCCCTCTCTATTACCTGGCCGAACACTGGGCTGGAAAGGGCGATTTTCTGGCCGCCGAAAAATACGCCGACCGGCTGCAGAAGTCCGCCAAGAAGAGCATGCTCGCGAAGCTGGTCTACGCACGGATCCTCCTCGATCTGGCGGGGCGAGAGATTTTGGACAAGGCCAAGGAATACTACGACAAGGCCGAGATCGTCCTGAGCCTTGCCCAGGATCTGGATCCCTATGACGTCCGCCCCGTTGCCCTGTCTTCCAGGGTCGCTCGATCCCTCGGAAACGTGGAAAAGTATTTGAAACGCCTTCACCATGCCCTGGACATCGATCCACAGGATGTGGCCTCCCGTCTGGAAATCACCAGAATCTTCTTCGAAGCAAAGAACTACAGAGAGGCCCGGTATCATCTTGACCTTGCCAAGAGCGGCATCAAGAAACCTACCTTCGACCTCCAGCGCCTGGATCTCGAGATCAAGCTGAACCTGGGCAAACTGGAAGGGGTGGAGACGGACATCCTCGGCCTCAAGGACCACCCCGAGTCATCCCCCGGCGATTTCCACCGCTACAGAGGCTGGCTGGCCGAACTCCGGGGCAACGACCTCCAGGCCACGGAGTGGTACACCCGGGGTATCGAGGTCGCCCCGGGCCGTGGGGACCTCGTGGTCGCGGCCGCTCGCCTGGAAATGGACCAGGGGGACACGGAGTCCGCCCACGAACGTCTCACCGACTTCCGACGGAAAGGCGGGAAGTATCCGGAAGTGAACGCCATACTCGGCCGTCTCCTCCTCGATCGATGGGAGCTGATCCAGGCCAAGGAAGTGTTCGATGAGCTGCGGACAATTGCGCCAAGAGATTCCCGCGGTGACCTGGGATCCGGACGCTGCGCAATGTACCTCGGGATGAATTCCGAAAACGAAATCTGGTCCTTGATGCGCCAGGTGTGGCCCCTCACCCTGGAGAAGGACGAGGAAAAACTCCGGGATCTCCTGATCTCGGGAATCTATGGATATCTCGATATCCGCCTCTGGAAGCTCGCCATGGAGCGCATCCAGGCCCTCGATCCGCTTCTGCCGGGAGGCCCTCTTCGAAGTCGCGCCCTTCTCGCCTTTTTCAACGGAGACCGGATAGCCACGCGAGACCTCGTGGACAAGAGCCTGAAGTCGAAAGAGAAAGATCCGTTTCTCCGGTTTCTCCGGGCCCTGCTCAACCTGCAGGAAAGGAACCTCGACGGAATCATCGAGGACGTCGGGGCCATTGTTCCCGGGATTCAACCCGCGCCTCCCTGGAGAGAATACGCCAACCGCGTCGCGAGAAAGCGACCCGGATTCGGCCGTATGATCCTGGCCACGGTTGCAGAGACCCAGCTCCTGAAGGATCGGAACCGGTCCGCCAGTGAAATCCTTGACGTGGCCACCCGGGCCTATCCCCGGGATGCGCGCCTGAAATACCTCCGGGCTCACGTTCTTTTCCGCACGGGAATGAGAGACGAATCCCTGGCTCTCCTGGAAGAGATCGAGGGCTCCGTGGGCATGGATGCTGTCCGGGACAGGAGCATCATCCTGGCCCTCCGCAAGGATCTTGCGGCCATCCCTCTCATGGAGCGATACGCCGCCCAGAGTCCCATGGACGGGAAAAAGCTCCTTGCCTGGGTTCGATTCGAGGTGGGGGAAAAATACCATACGGATCTACTCATGGCCCTGCGGACCCCCCCCCACTGGCGATGGGATCCGTCCGGCCAGGTGATGCTCACAGGATTGATGTACGTCGTGGACGGACCCCAGCGTGCCCGGGGCCAGATTCCGGGCCCCGATTCGCTTGTCGGCCCCCATCTCCAGAAACTCCTCATGAATGCGCCGACAGGAAGGGGGGCGCTCCGGTTCATCCATATGTGGGAAAACCTCATCCGAGGCATGAGTCTCCAGAGCCTCCCCCTGTTCCAGCACCTGGCCGCCCGCTACCTGGAAGAGGTCCTGGCTGTGGATCCCGAACATTCTCTATTTCTCGACCTGGTAGGCCGCCTGCAGATCCGTATGGGCGACCTCATGGGTGCCCGGGAGACGTACGAGAAACTCGATGCGGACGAGGATCGGACGCTGAAACGCCTCGGACTGGTGCGTATCTTCTCGAAGTATGAGAAGACCCGAGACCAGGCCCGAAAAATCCTCGATGCGGTCCTCGAGGGCAAACCCAGGGCTCCGGACGTCTTCGTCGAGTTGAGCACCGCGCTCCTCGAAATGAACCTCCCACACGAGGCGGTCGCCCTCCTGGACCGGGGATTGAAGACCGTTTCAGACCCCCAGAACCCGAGGCTGCATAACCTTCGCGGCCAGGCCCTGGAGCGGATCGGGGATTTCAAGGGTGCAGGAGATGAATACAAAGAGGTCCTCGATCAGAATCCTTATGATCGCTTCACGGCATACCGACTGGCAAAGCGCCTCATGGCCGACAACGCCTACATTCCCGCCGTGGTCCTCCTGGCCCGCTACCCCACCCTTTGTGACTCCTATCCCGATCTCGGGCTCTTCCTGGGTCTGACCCTCTTCCACAAGAATTTGCCGAAAAAGGCGAAGTCCGAGCTGATGAAGTTCCCCTACTCCGCAAGAGCTGCGGAATGCCTGGGGCACATCTACAGGCAGGAAGGCAAGAAACAGGAAGCCATCAAGCAGTTCAAGCTCGCCCAGAGCCTCGATCCCGAGAAGCATAACGGCGCTCTCCTGAAGGTCGTGGAGATCTACATGGAGGATTACGAACCGAAGAAAGCGCTGAAGGAGATCACCCTCTACCTGAGATGGTCTCCCCTGGACGCCAAGGCCCAGGCGATCCAGGCCGGCCTCCTGGGAGACCTGTGCCGCCACGACCAGTCCCTGCTCAGGTGGTTGCAGACCTGGCGTCTGGATATGAAAAACGCCACACCGATCCTCAAGATCGCCGTGATCTTCAGAAAGAAAGGCGACATGAAGATGCACAGGTTCACCATCATGGACCTCCTGGACCGGTGGCCCCATCCCATGGATGCCAAGACGAGACAGGATGTCGACTACGAGAAGATCTTTCACCGGAAGTAAGGGGCGGCGTGAAGCGGTGATGAAAAACGCCCTGAGCATCGACGTGGAGGAGTGGTTCCAGGTCTACAACCTGAGTAAGGCCGTTTCCCGGAGTGACTGGGACGATTTGCCCTCCCGGCTGGAAGATCCCACCCGAACCCTCCTGGACATTCTGGACCACCACGAGGCCCGGGCCACGTTCTTCATTCTGGGCTGGGTGGCCGAGCGCCATCCCCGTCTCGTGGAGGCCATCGCCCGTCGCGGCCACGAGATCGCCTCCCACGGCTACGGCCATGACCTCCTCACGGACCTGAATCCCGAGACCTTCGAATCGGATCTCGCCCGCACCGAGGATATCATCGAGGGGATCACGGGCTCAAAACCCATCGGATACCGGGCGCCCAGCTTCACGGTCATGCCCGGAACGCTATGGGCTCTGGACGTGCTGTTCAAAAGGGGATACCGCTACGACTCTAGTCTCTTTCCCGTGAAGCGCCGGCGATACGGCCACGCATCATCTCCCCGACGGCCCTGCATTGCCCGCAGCGACGGCCATCGCCACCTGTGGGTCCTTCCCCTTCTGACCCGGCGCCTGCTGGGCCGGAACCTGCCCCTGGCCGGCGGCGGGTATCTCCGACTCCTGCCGGTGGCCTGGATCCGGTCCGCTGCCCGCGCCATGAACCGGTCCGGCTGGCCCGCCATGATCTACCTGCACCCCTGGGAGCTCGACCCGGACCATCCCGTCCCCAGGGATCTTCCCCTCAGCCGGCGGTTCCTTCACACCGTGAACCTGCACCGCACCGCCACCAAGGTCGAAACCCTGCTCCGGGGATTGCGCTTCACCACCGCCGCCCGCGTCCTGGACGCCCTCCAGGCGAAAAGACCCGCCGCCCTGGAAGAGGCACCTCCGCCGTCCCTCGCCTCGTGATTTCAGACGAGCGCAAATTAAATCAAGCAGTGCAGGGACGACTCGGTCACCCCATCAAGAATGTGAACTTGTCAATGCGTCAACCCAAGAGCAAGGAGCTCTTTCTTGTCTGCATTTAAAATGTGTTCCACGAGCCACTCTTTGAGGAAATCGGCGACTTCCACCAAGCGGGCTCCCCGTCCCTCATCGAAATCGCGTTTTGATTCTTGGATATAGGCGACAAAATTTTCGTGTGCCTTCTTATGCTCCTCATGTCTCGGAGACTCGTATTCAAGCATGATCTTCTCTTCTACAGAGAAATGGAATGATGCGTACTCGGCCATATCGTCGATTGCTGAAATTACGGCTGTAATCTCATGAACCAATAATCCAAATGTCTCCCCTCGTTCAGCTCGTCCCAGCTTGATTCGTTCCACCTCCTCATGTACTCGATTGATCAGTTGAATCAACTGTTTGTGTTGCTCGTCGATTTCAGTGATCATGACACTGTAACAATCCTGCCATTCAAAGAAAGCCATTCTACTCCTCCCTGTTGTCTTCATAGCCAGCCGCATTCGGGTTTCTCGGATAAAAGAGTTATCGGATATCCAATCCCCTTTTATCCGCGGCGGGACTCAATTCTGGTTACTATTTGAGACAGCCTTTCGCCATCGCGGGACAAAAGGAGCTCTAACCCGCACTGGCTAAAGGATTCCAGTATCTGTAGGCAGGAACGCGGGGTAGGTAGGCAAGTGTATGGCTTACGTCATCCAAATCCGACCCGGCGATTCAATCCACGCGATAATGGCACCCGCGGCTCACGGGATTCGTGTGGGCGCCCGCGGCCACGACACGGGCCACGATGATGGCGTTCCTGAGCTCGATGAGATCCCGGTTGAGGCGGATCTGACGGTAGAACTTCTCGATGCGGTGGGAGAGGTAATCGAGGTCCGAACGAGCGCGTTCGAGTCGCTTCCGGGTGCGCACGATGCCCACGTAGTTCCACATCGTGGTGCGTATGTTCAGGAGGTCCTGGTGCACGAGCACCGGATCGAGGACCTCCCGGGTCCGGACGGCCCGCCACGGTGGAATGTCCGAGGTCCGCACGGCCCGTGCGTTCCCCGCGGTCTCGGCCACGTATGTCCCGGCCCGGTGTCCCCACACCAGCCCCTCCAGCAGCGACGTGGAGGCCAGGCGGTTGGCGCCGTGGAGCCCGGTGCAGGCCACCTCCCCCGCCGCGAACAGGTTCCGGATGCCCTCCACCCGGCCGTACTCGTCGGTCTGGATGCCACCGCACTGATAGTGCGCCGCGGGCACCACGGGAATGGGATCCCGGGTGATGTCGATGCCCAGGGGCTTCAGCTTCATGGCCACCCCTGGAAACCGCTTGCCCACGTCGATGCGCTTGGGAATGGTGCTCAGATCCAGAAGGACGTATCCCTCCTTGTGTGCAGAGATCTCCTCGTAGATGGACCGGGCCACGATGTCCCGGGGCGCCAGTTCCTTGCGCCGGTCATACTTCGACATGAAGTAGTCCCCGCGCAGGTTCTTCAGCTTCGCTCCTTCCCCGCGCACCGCCTCGGTGATGAGGAATCCCGGTGCCCCGGTGTGGCACAACGTGGTGGGGTGAAACTGCACGTACTCCATGTTGATGCACCGGGCCCCCGCCCGGTAGGCCATGGCCAGGCCGTCGCCGGTGGCCCCTACCGGATTGGTGGTGTGAAGGTAGATGTATCCCATACCGCCCGTGGCCAGGATGACGTTGGGCGCGAAGATGTTGATGATCTTCCCGGTCTTGATCTGGAGGATGTAGGCGCCCGCGGCCCGGGTCGACTCGTAGACGGCAAGGGGATTTCGGCTGTGGTGGGGGATGGTGATGATGTCCACCGCCATGTGCTGGTTCAAGAGCTGGATGTTCTTGTGGGCCTTCATGGCCTTGGTGCACGCCTGGTGGATGGCGTATCCCGTGCGGTCTTCCTTGAAGTAGATGCGCCGGCGGGAATGTGCGGCCTCGGCCGTGTGGAGGATGCGTCCCTTCTCGTCCCGGTTGAACGGCACCTTCAGCCGTTTGACCAGAAAAGCGTCCACCAGTCGAGGCCCCTCCTCGCAGAAGATCTCCACGGCCTGGGGCTTGTTGAGTTCCACGCCCGCCCGCATGACGTCGGCGTAGAGCAGATCCCGGGTGTCGTCGGGCCCCGTGCCGATGATCCCCCCCTGGGCCCAGCGCGTGTTCGTCTCGAGAAACTCCTTCTCCTTGGTGGTCACGATCACCTTGAGGCCGGCGTGCCCCCCCCAGGTGGGGGCGGCGGCCCCCGCCAAGCCCCCCCCCCAAACCCCCAAAAAACACCCCAAGCGGATAGATT
>CAZAKZ010000005.1:18751-87680 GCA_964485695.1 uncultured Planctomycetota bacterium
CCTTGTCTTGGGTGGTCCCTACCCCTTTGCGCCGGGGGGCCCCCGGGTTTTTGGGGGGGGCGGCCCCGGCAATGCCGCACCCGATCACCAGAAGATCACACCGAAGGCGATTCGATTCTGCCAATTTCCCACCCTCGCTTCCAGGTCTCTTTCAACCGGAAATCCACCAACATTATTGCCGGAACCAGGGAAGTATAACGACTTTATCCCGTCGATCCAGTTCAGGACTTCGCAACGAGCCCGGCTTCCTGCCTGTAAACCGATTGCCAGGCCTTCCGCACGGCCTCGAGGCTGAACGGCTCCACCGACGCCCGGCCGGCCCGGGCCAGTCCCTGCGCCAGGTCAGGCCTTCTCAAGCACCTGAGGAGGCGTGCGGCCAGGCCGCGCGCATCCCCCACTTCGGCCAGCAGACCGCTGACGCCGTCCGTGACCAGGTGGGGAATCCCTCCGGCCCGGGTGCTCACCACCGGGACTCCGGCAGCAAAGGCCTCCAGAATGGATATCGGCATGTTGTCCACCCGGGATGGATTCAGGGCCACGTCGGCACGGGCGTAGAGGGCCGGGATGGCCTCCGCTTCGACGCGTCCCAGAAAGGCCACCCCCTGGATGTTGTCCCTCTCCACGCGCTTCTCCAGGGCGGATTTCAGGCTTCCGGTGCCGGCAAGAATCAGCTCCGCCCCGGGCATCCTGCGCCTGAGGAGCTGAAACGCGTCCAGGGCGGTGTCGATGCCGTACATGGGCTCCAGGTTCCGGGTCACGAGGATTCTCGAACCCCCGCCTTCCACCGGGCCGGAGAACCGATCCAGGTCCACGAAGTTGGGCACCACCTCCGGCTCCAGACCGAAACGGATGAAAACGGCCTCGAGGTAGCCCGACGGGACAACCAGCCGGTGGCAGCGTCTCAGCACGGCCCGGACCCATGTCCTCCGCCTCTCCAGGAACGATTCCGCCAGGCCGCCCCGGTAGTTCACCACCACCCGACGGCCCAGGAGCCGTCCCAGGACCACCGTTGGCGCCGTGAAGAGGAAGAAGCTGAGACCGCTGCAGGCCAGGATGTGCACCACATCCGAGCGCATCGTAGCCGCGAGAAGCCGGAGGAGAAAGACGCCGAGATTCAGCACCCCGCGGACGACGGGGATCCGGGATAGACACCCGAGGGGAACGTTGGTGGGCACCACCCTCACCGGCGTGCCCCCGGCCGCGAGGGCGGCGGCCAGTCCCCGGGCCTGGACGGCCATGCCCCCCTCGGGGGGCGGCCAGGGGGCCACCAGGAGGACCCGTGGATCCCGAGCCGCCTTTTTTTGCGTCATGGCGTTCAGGCTCCTTTATCACCGCGGAACAGGGCCCGGGCCACGGGCGAGATCACGTAGCGGTGCTTGCCCGAGGCAGCCCGGGGAATGTCTTCCACGAACAGGATTTCGATGGCCACGGGCGACCGCATCAGCTTCCGGAGTCCCTCGCGGATGGTGGTCTCGCCGTCCGCAGGGAAACCGTGCTCCCGGACGATGCGGACGATGAGGCGGTCTGTCTCAGGCTGTTCCACCTGAAAGGCGCCGATGCCGGGTAGCACGCGCAGGACGTAGATGGCGCCCAGGGCGTGGAGGAACCGTCCGTCGGGCGCCACCAGGAAGTCGGTGGCCCGTCCCTCCACGCTTTCCAGCCGGGGCAGGGCGAGACCGCAGGGACAGGCCCCGGCAGCGGGGATGCCCACGTCGCCCGTGGCGTAGCGGATGAGGGGAAAGCCGTAGGCCTCCAGGTGGGTGGTCACCACCTCGCCCCGCTCCCCGGGCCCGGCCGGCGATCCGTCGGGCTTCACCACCTCCACCACCATGCCCTCGGCCAGGACGTGGTGGCCCCCGGCCGGACACTCGTGGGTGATGAGGCCCGCGTCCCGGGCGCCGTATTCCCCCCCCACCCCGGCACCAAAGGCCTGGATAATATCCTCGCGCTGGTCCGGGCTGAGGCCCTCGGCCGTGGCGAACACCGCCTTGACGCCGAAGACGCCGCTGGATCGATCCGTGGCGAGGACGTGGCGCGCCAGGAGGTGGAGGCTGGAAGAGTAGCCGTAGAGGACCGCAGGTCGGTAGCGCTCGAGGGTCTGACAGAGGGCCTCCAGGCCCGCCTCGGACCCCTCGAAGGCGCTGAACAGACGCGTGTTCAGAAACCAGTCCCGCAGCGTCCGTATCCGGTCCTGGGCCCCCACCTCGATGGGGCTGGCCCAGAGCACTGCCTCCGGGTCACCCACGCGCACCCCCCACCACCCCCGGGCCCGGATGCGCGCGGCCGTGTTCACCGCGGCCCGGCGCTTGTCCACGAACACCGTGACCGGCTCCCCGGTGGAGCCGCCCGTGGCCATCTCGGCCATGGTGCGCTTGCGGTCCCGGGCAATGAAGGTGTCGCGATGTTTCCGCAGGTCCGAGCGTTCGAGGCGGGGAAGGCGTCCGAGGTCTGTAAGGCTCTCCACGGCCTCCACCTCCACGCCGGCCTTGCGAAAGGCCTCCTGGTAGTAGGGCACGTGGCGCAGGGCGTGGTCCAGGAGGCGTTTCAGCTTAATGAGCTGATTTGCTGCCACCTCCTCGGCCGACATGCAATCCCAGCACCGGGCCTCTTGCAGAGCCGCCCGGGTGGGATGGCCCTTCAACGCTTCGTGAAGGGGAAAGAAGAGGATTCGCACCCAAAACGGATTCATCCGGGTCATGATAGCGAGGCTTTCTCCGGAGTCGAGGGGGGGAACCGGGCAATCGAGGCCAACGGATCCGTAAATTCCCCCTACTCGAATTTCATCGGCACTTTATGAGCGCCAGCGCGCTCATTCTTGTCCCACAATCACCTCTTGACTGCCCATTCCTGTCCACAACCACCTTTTGGCCAGAAATGGGCCATCGCGGACCCGTGGGATACCTCACGAGCCCGGAATGGCCTATTTTTGGCCGAAACTCCTTTGTGGGGAGTGACCGCGCCTTCGCTCAAAATGTCTCGATGAAATTCGATTCGAGTTGACGGGCTCAGTCCCTCGTCGGTGTGTACACTGGTGAAGCCATGGAATACACGGAAACCTTGCTTGCTGACCTGGTGGCCACGGACACCTGGATCCGGGAGCTTGCTCGCCGGCTGGTCCACAACGACGCCGAGGCCGAGGACGTGGCCCAGGACACCTGGGTCCAGACGCTGAGCCACCGGCCGGACCGGAAAGGGCCGATCCGGCGCTGGATGCGCACCGTGGCCCGGAACCTGGCCCTGAACCGCCGCCGGTCGGAGGCGCGTCGGGCCGATCGCGAATGCGCAGCGGCCCGGCCCGAACGCCTTCCGCCCGTGGTGGAACAGCGTGCGCACGAACGGACGCGCTACAAGGTAGCGTCCGCGGTCTTTGCCCTGGAAGAGCCGTACCGTTCGACCCTCTACTACCGCTACTTCGAGGACCTGCCGAACCGGGAAATCGCGGACCGTTTCAATATCACCCTGGCCGCCGTGGAGACCCGCCTCCGGCGCGGCATCCGGATGCTACGCGCCCGCCTCGATCGCGACTTCGGCGACCGCAGGACATGGTGCGCGGCGCTTATGCCGTTCACGGCCGCTGCGGCCATGGAGGCGACGGCCGTGACCCTGACAGGAGCACTCATCATGGGAATGAAGGTGAAGATCGGCCTCGCCGCTGTCGCGGCCCTGACCGTTGCACTGGTGTTCTGGCCGCGCAGTGACGGGGTCCAGATCCCCGGGGACCAGATCGACAAGCACGTCCCACCCGTCGTGGAAAAGGCGAACGAGGGGAAGCCCGAAAACGGAGAGAGCTCCAAAGAGACCGCGGGGACCACCGGAAAGAAGCCCGGACCCGAGCCGGCCCTGATCTCGCTCACCCCGGCGCGCGGGTCCATCGTGGGCCGGGTCACGGATCAGGACAACATGCCCATTCCAGAGGCGCGGATCCGGGCGTTTCGCTTCGTCCCGGGCGCCCTGGAGCTCGAAGAATTGATCAGCACGGAGACGGACAGGGCCGGCCGGTACGAGCTCAAACCGATCGAAGTCCGATGCGTGGTCGAGGCGTCTGCCATCGGTCATTATTCTGAGCGCGGCCTGGCCAGCCCGTTCACCCGAAAGGATTTCAACCTGGGGAAACCCGGGGTACTCCGGGGCAGGGTGATTCGCGTCAAAGACGCCACCCCCGTTGCCGATACGCCCGTGGCGGTCTATCCGTGGCGGCCTGCAGACGCGACCCCGCTCAGGGCCTGGCCAGAATTCGCCTATGCGTGGCGTCGCCCTCCCCTGGCCACCCGACGCACCAACGAGCAGGGAGAGTTCCGGTTCGAGGCCCTGCGCCCGGGCCTGTACCAGCTGCGGGTCCTGCCCCGCCAGGACCCTCCGATGCACACGCGCCACGAGGGCATCGAGGTCCTGGCCGGGCGAGATACGATCCGGGACCTGGTCCTTCCCCGCGGGAAGACCGTGGTCGGCCGGGTCACGGACAAGGACACGGGCACCCCCATTCCCGGGGCCGAGGTCTTTATGGACCCCAACCGGTTCCGTTGCGCGGTCGCCGATCGTAACGGCCGGTACAGGATTGCTGGGCTCGATCGATCCGTCTGGGGAAAGCACATCATGGCCACGGCCAGTGGGTACTGGCCCAGGTCCATGAGCCTGGGCTGGAACGTCAACCAGAAGGAGCCGGTGATTGACTTCCCCCTCGAGAAGGGCGCCCGGGTCCGGGGCCGGGTCACCGGGCCCGAGGGGCCGGTCGCCGGGGCGCGCGTCAGCGCCTCCTTTCGCCTCTACGAGCGCCTCGAGGATACTGGATGGACAATCCCCTTCACGATCACGGACGACCAGGGGGCGTTCGAGATCACGGCTCCGATCGGTGAATCCCGGCGCTTGTACGTTGTCAAGGACGGCCTCGGGTGGGGAACGTCCGAGGATTTCGTGCTGACGGCCGGGGAGCAGAAATCGGGGATCGTGGTTCGCCTCACCCGCGGGGGCCGGATCCAGGGCCGGGTCACGGACGGGGATGGAAAGCCCGTGAACAAGGCCGGCGTGGCTCTCCGGGAGGGCCTCCCTCTCAGAGGCCGTATTTTTCACTGCGTCCGGAACAGGGTCTTCACGAGACCGGACGGCCGGTACGACATCGAGGGCGTTCCGGCCGGCACCTATACCCTGAGTGTCCTGCCGCCGGGCGTGTTCGCCACGGGTGGCTCTTCGCTCATGGGGATGATATCCTCTCCCGTCCTCGTGTCTGAGGGCGTAATGACCACAGCAGATGTGGTCCTCCCTCGGGGGACCGTCATCTCGGGCCGCGTCATGGACACTGAAGGCCGGCCGGTGCTGGATGCCCTCGTCAAGGCCAGCCTCAGGAAACCCGGCAGAGGAGGATCCAGATTCCGCCTGTCTCCCCCCTGCGACCGCACGGTCCTGACCGATGCCGGCGGATCCTTCCGGCTGGAAGGCCTTGGCACTCAAGGGCGAGTCTACAACTTGACCGTGCAGAAGTACGGGTTCGCAGCAGCGTTCGAACCGGATGTGTTCCCGGGCGGTCCCGAGGTTCGGGTCACCTTGATCCGGTACAGGAAGCTCGAGGGGAGGGTGATCTACGCATCCACGGGCAAGCCGGCGCAGGATTTCTGGATCGGGCCCTCGCGCATCCTCAAGGCCGGAGAAGTCGCGAGGAAGGGCTGGTTCAACCGGTATTTCGACTTTCCTCCATATGCTTACCGGGGCCATTTCGAGGACCGGGAAGGCCGGTTCATGGTGTGGCTCGAGCCGGGCGCGTACTGGCTCCAGGCCCGCACCGAGGACGGCCAACGCTCGGACCGCCGAAAGGTCCACGTGCCCGCGGCCGGCGACTTGCCGGAGGTGGAGCTCCGGGTGTGGCCGGCCGCCTCGCTCAGGGGCCAGGTCCACACCGATCAGAATGAACTGATCCGATCCGCGCAGTTGATCGTCTACGACCTCGGTTCAAAGCCGGTGAAATCCGTGAACGGAGTCACCCCGGATTCCGAAGGGCACTTCATCATCGCTGCACTCCCCCCCGGGACCTTCCTGGTCTACGCCCGGGCCACGGACCTGGACGGGAAGCGCCGGGCCATCACCAGGAAGGTCACACTCCAGGTGGGTTCCGACGCCAGACTGGATCTGCCCGTGGCGCTTCCTGCAGACGTTCAGATGGTTGTCACCGGGGAAAACCGCAAGCCCCTGGACAAAGCCCGGGTGGAGGTCGGGCGGACGGACGGCGCGCCCATGGTCCTCGACCTGAGCCGGAAACGGTTGATCAGGGACCTGATGTTGAAGTGGCAAGAACACAAGACGCGATTCAAGACCCTGGAGGAGGCCCAGAAGGCGCGCAAGGCCGCCCTGCGCCGCCTGAACGTCACCGGCCAGGACGGGAGACTTGCCCCCTGGTCCCTCCTTCCCGGTGACTACGTCATCGAGGCGACCGCTCCGGGGTACAAGACCTGGAAGAAGACCATGCGCATCGCCTCCGGCGCCGGGCAGACGATCCAGATCCGGCTGAAGAAGGAGTGAACACCCCTACTATCTCACGCCTTCTTTTTAGCTCAAATCTATTTGGAGGCCGTGAGGTGCCTCACGAAACGAAAATTGCTCGATTTGAGCTAAAAATCCATCGTCAGATCGCCGGCGTCTGCAATTGCCGACGCCGGCCCGCGAGGAAGTTCGTAATATATTATTATCACATTAGTTACGTCACTCTTTCTGCCGGACATGATTTCCATCTCCAGTTTGCTGTTGCGGCCCTACCGCGTCTGGTCTATGTTGGGGCTGCCGCAAAGACCGATTGCAGCAAAAGGGCGGTTGCAATCCTGCTGATTTCTTGCGCATGGAGTTCGTACTGTCCTGGCGAGCCGGGCGGATCGCCGGACCTCCGCACCCCCCACCCGGGGACCCGATCCCGGCCCGGAGGTCGTCCGCATTTTTGATCTGCTCGCTCGCGTCATGCACCGGAACAGGATCGTGACCGATGGCTCATCCATTCAAGAATGCCGCAATCGTATCGGCACTCGTGCTCGCGTTCATCATGCTCCAGGGCTGCTCCGGCGGCGGGGGCGGCGGGGGTTCGGGCGCCCAGCCGTACGTGAACACCCTGAACATCGAGGTCCTCTCCCGGAAGGTGACGTGGCTGACGCCACCCCGGGGCAAGGGAGAGACCGAGGTGGTGGTCCAGTTCATCGTCCGAACCCTGTCGGGCGAACCCGTCGCCCTCGACGAGGTGGACGTCACCCTGCTCGTAGACGACAAGCCCATCGACCCCGAGTCCGTCCTCAGCCAGAATGCCACGCCGCTTACGTCCAACATCCGCTACGGCCTGGTCCTGGACGCCAGCCCCTCCATGGTGACCCCGGAGCGCACGCCGTTCGAGAAACTCAAGTCCGGCGCCGCCGCCAGCGTCCAGGAACTCCAGGCCATCTGGTCCGGAAACGCGGGAACGGTGGACTGGAACTTCACCTGGTTCAGCGACGTGATCAGCATGCCCTTCGGTAACGACTTGAAATCCTCCCACATCCTTCAGATCCCGGAACCCCGGCCCGGCGAGTTCACCAAGCTCCACGCCGCCGTGCACCACATGGCGCTGCTGATGAAGGACGAATACGACGGCAAGGTGTCAGCGTTCGGCAAGAGGGATCACCACGTCATGCTGGTCTTCACGGACGGCCGGGACAACTGGAGCATGACCGACAACACCTACCTCTCCCCCACCATGGGCGTCCTGGGCGGGGGCGTCTTCTACCAGACGTTCGGATATCAGCCCATCACCCTGAACGACGCGCGGGACGCCATCAATGCGCACCCCAGGCTCAAGGTCCACGTCATCGGGGTGGGAAATGACATCCACGAGAAGGACCTGAAGGTTCTTTCAGGCGAAAACGACAAGATCCGCATCGCGGCCGGCCGGGTCGGCCAGTTCATGCGGGGCGACACCGCGGACATTCCTGCCCTGTTCAAGGACATCACCAAGGAATTCACCTCCATCCAGACGCACGGGGCAAAGATGCCGCTCCAGGGCAAGAACTACGAGTTCAAGGTCATCGTGGCGCTGAAGGAGCATCCGGGCCAGCGGGGGGAATTCCAGTTCAAGTTCAGGACCGGAGATCCGGAGTACGGCGTCACGCCCCGGGCCCCGGAAATCCTCTCGACACCCGTGGAGACATCCATTGTCGGGGTGAGATACGACTATCAGATCGAGGTGGATGCCTCACCCGAAGCGCAGGTCAAGGTGACCTTGCCGGCGCAGAACGGGTGGTTGAACTACAATCCGTCCACCCGCACCCTCTGGGGGATCCCGGGTCCCGAGCACGTGGGAAGGTCCTGGGAAATCGAGGTCGAGGCCTCCAACGGAGAATCCCCCAATGCCGTCCAGAAATTCTCCATCGACGTCCACCTCGACTGGATTCCCGGGGCATCGGGAACGACGAATACCCTGAATGCCGTCTGGGGTATGACCCCCCAGGACATCCTCACCGTGGGGGACGGCGCCACGATCCTGAGGAACGATGCCTCCGGCTGGAAACCCATGACGATCCACGCCACCACCAGGAATCTGAAGGGCATCCACGGCTCCTCCCTGCAGAACGTCTATTCCACCGGAGAGGGGGACATCCTCCGTCTCGCGGGAACATCCTGGCACAAGGTCCTCACCGGGTATGCCATGGACTTCAACGACGTCTGGACGTCCTACTCCGGTGACGCCCTCATCGTCGGTGAAGGGGGGACGATCCTGAAATACAACGGCTCCTACTGGGAGTTCATGAACTCCGGAACGCAGAGTCCCCTGAACCGGATCTGGGGGCCCACCAACAACAGCGTCTTCGTGGTCGGCAGCGGCGGGGTGATCCTGCACTGGGACGGCTTGTCCTGGACCCGGATGATCTCGGGCACCCTGAACGACCTCCACGATGTCTGGGGTTCCATGGAAGACGAACGAACCGTCGTGGCTGTCGGGGCCAAGGGCACGATCCTGCGCTTTGAGGACAACCGCTGGAAGCGAATGCAGTCGGGTGTGACCCAGGATCTCCGGGGTGTCTGGGGTACATCCGGGAAGGACATCTTCGCCGTCGGCAGCTGGGGCACGATCCTGCACTACGACGGAATCTCCTGGAAGGAGATGGCATCCGGAACCCTGAACAACCTCCTGGACGTGTGGGGTTTCAATGCCCGCCAGGTCCTTGCGGTCGGTAGCGGCGGATTGATCCTGGAATACACCGTCCGGTAACCCGGGTTCCCGGAGCGATCAGGACGCCTCGAGCTGTTTCCGGATGGCCTGGAGGACCTCTTCCGGCGAGGGCACGATCCCCCCGGCCCGGCCGTAGAATCCCACGGGTTTCCGGCCCTCCACGGCCAGCTTGACGTCCTCCACCATCTGGCCCATGCTCATCTCGATGCTGATGACCGTCTTGACGGAGTCCCGGCAGGCGGCGCTCTTCACCGCCTCATAGGGGAAGGGGTAGAGCGAGATCGGCCGCACCAGCCCCACCTTCACCCCCTCGGCGGCCAGGTCGTCGATGGCGGTCTTGCAGATCCGACTCATGGTGCCGTAGCTCACCACCAGGATCTCATAGTCACCGTCCAGGTGCCAATCTTCCCACCGCTTCTCGTTCTCGGTGATCTTGCGGTATTTTTCAGCCAGGACTTGGTTCAGCTCGTCGCACAGGAGCGGATCCAGGTAGAGGGTCTTGATCAGGTGGGGGTCGCGGCCCTTGGCGCCGTCGGCCACCCACGAGGACTTGTCCACGTTCCGGGGTTCATAGTTCTCCGGAAACTCCACGGGCTCCATCATCTGGCCGATGAGGCCGTCGCCGATGACGATGACCGGGTTTCGATACTGGTCGGCCAGATCGAAGGCGTCCATGGTCAGGTCCACCGCCTCCTGGATGGTGGACGGAGCCAGCACGATGATCCGGTAGTCCCCGTGGCCGCCGCCCTTGGTGGCCTGGAAGTAGTCGGACTGCGCCGGAAGGATGCCCCCCAGGCCGGGGCCGGACCGGACGATGTTGACGAATACGGCCGGAAGCTGGGCGGCGGTGATGTAGGAGATGCCCTCCTGCATCAGGCTGATGCCCGGGGAGGACGAGGTGGTGAACACGCGCGCTCCGGTGGACGCCGCCCCGAAGATCATGTTCACGGCGCCGATCTCGCTCTCGGCCTGGAGAAAGGCCCCACCGGCCTCGGGCATCCTGCGGGCCAGGTATTCCGCCACCTCGGTCTGGGGGGTGATGGGGTAGCAGAAGTATCCCTCGCAGCCCGCCGCGATGGCGGCCTCTCCGATGGCCTCCGCCCCCTTCAAGAGTTTCTTTGCCATGGTACTTTCTCAATAACCTGCCCGGCTCCATCAGCCGTGGTTTCCAGTTCATTCCGTTCTGAGTGCACGCCCCTCCACCGGCTCAAGCCACCTTCCCTCCGGCCGCCACCTCGGCCCCTCGCTCCAGGGCCTGGAGATTGATCGGCACCAGCTTCGCTTTCTTGGCGAACTCCGTTTCCACGGCCAAGCGCACGAGGTCGAAGTCGATGAGGCCGCACCGGGCGGCAAAAGCCCCCAGAGCCACGATGTTGGCCACGCGGCTGTTTCCCAGGTCGTTGGCGATCTCGTTGCAGGGAACGCGGAGTTCGTCGATGTCCTCCCGGCCCGCTCCGACCTTGATCAACGAGCTGTTGACCAGGCAGATCCCGCTGGGTCTCATCTTCGGCGCGAATTTTTCCAGAGACGGCCGGTTCATGGCCACCAGATGAGAGGGCGATGCGATGATGGGCGACCCGATGGGCCGCTCGGAGAAGACCACCGTGCAATAGGCCGTTCCTCCCCGCATCTCCGGGCCGTAGGAAGGAATCCAAGCCACCTCCAGCTTTGCTTCGAGAGCCGCTTCGGCCAGGATCTTTCCGCTCAGCATGATCCCCTGACCGCCGAACCCTGCGAACATCACTTCAGACTGCATCGGTTCCTCCTAGGCTTCCGCATCCTCGGGGGTCTTGAACTCTCCGAGGGGGTAATAGGGCATCATTTTATCTTGCAGGAACTTGAAGGCCTCCTCGCTGGATACGCCCCAGTTCGTCGGGCAGGTGGAGAGGACCTCGACCAGGGAGAAGCATTTCTTTTCCACCTGGTAGGTGAACGCCTTCTTGATGGCTTTCTTGGCCTTCATGATGTTCTTGGGTGTATCCACCGCGGTCCGGGCGATGTATCCGGGCGTCTGCAACGTCGCCAGCATCTCCGCCACCCGGATCGGGAAGCCCACGTCCTCCACGTCACGACCGCCCGGGCAGGTGGTCGTCACCTGTCCGGGCAGGGTGGTCGGGGCCATCTGGCCGCCGGTCATGCCGTAGACGGCGTTGTTGACGAAGATGGTGGTGAACTTCTCACCACGGTTGGCTGCATGGAGGATCTCGTTGGTGCCAATGGAAGCCAGGTCGCCGTCCCCCTGGTAGGTGAAGACGATCGTATCGGGCCGCACCCGCTTGATGCCGGTGGCGAAGGCGGGGGCGCGGCCGTGGGCGGCCTCGAGGAAATCACAGTTGAAGTAGTTGTAGATGAGCACCGTGCATCCCACGGGAGCGATGCCGACCACTTTTTCCCGCAGATCGAGTTCGTCCAGGACCTGGGCGATGAGGAGATGAATGACGCCGTGGGTGCACCCGGGACAGTAGTGGGTGGGCGTGGCGGCCAATGATTCCGGCCTCTTGAACACCTGCTTTTCCTCGCTGCTCCCCTTGGGCTCCTTGAAGACTTCGAGAGCCACATCCGGGCAGGTCATGGCACACATGCTGCAGCCGGTACAGCGATCCGGATCCGCGGCCTCGGCCGGGAAATACCCCTTGACGTTGATGTCCTTCGACATGGCCAGCACCTGTCTGGGACATGCCAGGACACAGTTCCCGCACCCCTTGCATCGATCTCGGTCAATGGTAACGCTTGACATCTTCTCTCCTCGCAACCGGCCGCAGGGACCGATTCAGGATACAATCAGGAAACAAGGAAATTCTGACTTCCCGGCTTTTTCCGCCTCTTCCAGGGCGGCAAGAGCTGGCGCGTGATGGGAAGAACCGGGCAGTCGAACTCCCGTGGCTCCAGTTCGTTCATGAGTCTATCTTCACAGGTGATGAACTTCAGTGAGACGCCCAGCACCCGGGCGACCTCCTTCGCATATTCGTGGCCCTGGCGGATCGTCTCCACGTCGGTGCTGTCCATGAGATGGGTGTTGCCCACCACCCCGGTGACCTTGACCCGGGCCGCCTTCTCGATCATCCGGGTGATCCGCTCGGTGTCCCCCGCCGTCTCGGTGAAGGGCCGCATGGCGTTCACCACCTGGACCATGTCGTGGGGAACCGCCTGGATCACGGGCTGGAGGCTGCCGAGGACCGTGGCCCCCACGTCGTCCCCCCCCACGTCCAGGAGGGTGATGCCCTGTTTTCCATCCGGTGTCTTTTCCTGTGTCTTTTCGATGGCACCCCGGATCTGGGGCACCACGATGGGCAGTTCGGACTGGGCCAGGGCCCCCTCCGGCACGATCACCTCGATGCCCTTCGATTCCAGGATCTCCCGGACCTCCCGGCTCCGGAAATAGGGATTCACCAGGTCCAGGTCGGCGACGCGAACGGGAATCCCGGTCGCCCGCCGGTGGACGGCGAAGTTGACCGCCACCTCGGTCTTCCCGCAGCCGTAGTTGCCGATGAAAAAAACGACCGGTTCGAGCTGAATATCCATGGTTGCCCGGAAACTCGGAAAACCCTCGGCCGTCGAGGGGTAGGGTTCGGAATAATTATGACTCTCGCGGAACTTACTCACTGGAAAATGACACACAAATGTAGTGTATAGCGGGACTTGACTCCAGCGATCCACGACAAAAAGTCCGCACGCCCCCGCTCACACCCCGGCTGTGAATCTGTAGCCGATGCCCCTTTCCGTGATAAAGTAGCGCGGGTTCTCGGGATCGGCCTCGAACCGGTTGCGCAGGCGCCGGATGTAGCCTTCCAGGGTGCGCGAGGAGGGATAGACCTCGTGGCCCCACACCCGGTCCAGGATCTCCTCGCGCGTGACCACCTCGTCTTCGCGGTCCAGGAGGGTCTTGAAGATCATGGCCTCCTTCTCGGACAAGGACAGTGCCTCCCCGTCCCACGACCGCCCCCGAAAGGTGCGGAAGTTGAACTCGTTCTCACCGAACCGGATCACGGCTCCGGGCCTGGAAGCGTCGCCTTCCCCGTTCCTGCGCCTCAGGATGGCGGATACCCGGAGGAGGAGCTCACGCAGGTTGAAGGGCTTGGTCAGGTAGTCGTCCCCCCCCACCTGGAGGCCCAGGATGCGGTCGTCCACGGAGCCGCGCGCGGTGAGAAAGAGTACGGGCACCGTTTCTCCTTCCCCCCGGAGGGTTTCGCACACGGTGATGCCGTCCATCTCGGGGAGCATCACGTCGAGAATCACGAGGTCGTAGTCCCCTTCCCGGATCCTCTCCAGGCCGGCGAGGCCGTCGGAGGCCAGGTCCACCACGTAGCCCTCGGCCTCGAGGTTTTCGCGGATGCCCTCGGCCAGGGTGACCTCGTCCTCGATGATCAGGATGCGGTGGTGGAGGTGGATCACGACGTTCTCTCCCTGGCTGCCGGCCACAGCACCCGGATGACCGCCCCCGTGCCCGGACCCGCACTGTGTGCACTCACCTTGCCCCGCGCGAGTTCCACCAGACGCTGCACGATATAGAGGCCCAAGCCCGATCCCCGGGTCGCGCGCCGCATCTCCTCGCCGGGCCGGTAGAACTTCTGGAAGATCTTCCGCCCCTCCTCCGGGGGAAAACCCATCCCGTCATCGGCCACCTCGATCTCCACGAATTTCTGCGCCCCGGTGGCGGTCACCTTCACGGTGCCCCCGCCCTGCACCGCCGTGGCCTTGATGGCATTGTCGATGAGGTTTCTGAGCACCGATCGCAGCGCCGTGGCATCGGCTTCCAAGTCCAGACGGTCCGGGACTTCCATCTGCAGAGACACGGCTTCCTTCTCTGCCTGGTCGCGCAGGGAATCCACCGTGGACTGCACGGCTTCTTGCAGGCAGACCCGCTCCGCCACGAACGCCGCCCGGCCTTCCTCCAGACGCGTGGTGTCCAGGATGTTCGAGACCATGGCGTCGAGCCGGTCCAGGTCCACGATCATGCGCTCCACGATGCGACCTCGCGCCTCCGGCTCCGGGTCGCGTAGGCCCAGGGTCTCCGCCGAGAGCTTCAGGCTCGCCAGCGGACTCTTGAACTCGTGTGAGACCGCGGCCAGAAAATTCTGCTGCCGGCGCCGGAGCATGACGTCCTGACGGATCGCCCGGTAGAGCACCACCATGCCCGCGGCCAGGACCATGAGAAAGAACACGCCTTCCAGGCTGATGCGGTCGATACGACGGCTCCGCTCCGCTTCCATGACCGCCATTGATTCGTTCTCGAGATGGACCTTCGGCGGCCGGCCGGTGATGGATACGTGAGCAGTGAGTTCCAGCACCTTCTCCCGGGCCACGCCCGCATCGAGGAGTGTTTCGGCCGCCCGGACCTCGCCCTCGAGAAATCGCCCGATCCGGGTCTGCATCTCGTTGGTGTAGGCAACCTGGTCCAGGATCCACCGGGCGACCTGGGCAAAGGAGATCACCAGGAGGATCAGAAATCCGATCTGGAGGACCCGGGGGGTCCGGCCCTCACCGCGCCTGCTACTCCGCCTGGCCACGACATTCCTCTCCGGACTGGACCGCGGCAAGGGCGGCCCCCAGTCGCTCGATGTGTTCCCTGCGATGGGCGAGGGACAGGAATCCCACCTCGTAGGCCGAGGGGGCGAGGGCCACACCGCGCCTGAGCAGGCCGTGAAACACGCCTCGGTACCGGTCCGCGGCCGCTGCATCCACGGCCTCGGCCGATCGCGGAGGGTCCCCGGGCTGGAGGGATATCCAGAAGATCGAACCCAGGCGCACGAGGCGGGCGGGCAGCGGCGCCCGGGCGAGGACCGGGGTCAAGATCTCCTCGAGGACGCCTCCCAGGGCCTCGAGGCGGGACCAGCCGTCATCCTCCACGAGGATCCTCAGGGTGGCGAGGCCCGCGGCCATGGCCACGGGATTGCCGGAGAGGGTGCCCGCCTGGTAGACCCCGCCCTCGGGGGCCAGGTGCTTCAGGGTGTTCCGCGGCCCGCCAAAGGCTCCCACGGGCATGCCGCCCCCGATGACCTTGCCGAAGGTGGCCAGATCCGGGGTGATGCCGAAGCGTTCGGCCGCGCCGCCGCGCCCCAGACGGAATCCTGTGATGACCTCGTCGAAGATGAGCAGGGCACCGTGGCTTTCCGTCTCGGTCCGCAGGGTCTCGATGAACTCCCTTCGCTGCACCAGCAGACCGTTGTTGGCGGGCACCGGCTCCACCATGACCGCGGCGATGTCCTTCCCCCGGGTCTTAAACAGGTCCCGGACCCGATCCTCATCGTCGAGGGGAAGCACCCTTGTGCGCTCGGCAAAGGCCCGGGGCACGCCCGCGGAGGAGGGGCGGCCGAAGGTGGCCCCACCCGAACCGGCCGCCACCAGAAGGGGGTCTGCGTGGCCGTGGTAACAGCCGGAGAACTTCACGATGAGGTCCCGGCCGGTCACCCCGCGCGCCAGGCGCATGGCGCTCATGGTGGCCTCGGTGCCCGAGGAGACGAACCGGACCTGGTCCAGACCGGGATACGACGCCACCACCGCCTCCGCGAGGTTCACCTCGTCCGGTGTGGGGGCTCCGTAGGTGAGGCCCCGGGCCACGGCGGCCTGGACCGCCTCCACCACGGCGGGGTGGGCGTGGCCGAGGATGAGCGGTCCCCAGGAACCCAGAAAATCGACGTACCGCCGCCCGTCCACGTCCTCCACCTCCGCACCCTCCCCGCGGCGAATCACTCGTGGGGTTCCGCCCACGGCGCCGTAGGCCCGGACCGGAGAGCTCACTCCGCCGGGAAGCACCCGGAGCGCCCGCTGAAACATCGCCTTAGATTTCGGGCCGGAGTTCACAACCACTTCCCCTGGAGGGCGTCGCGGGCGTGATAGGTCAAAATGATGTCCGCGCCGGCACGCCGGATGGCAAAGAGGTTTTCCCGCACCACGCGGGCCTCGTCGAGCCAGCCCCGCTCTGCCGCGGCCTTCACGGCCGAGTACTCCCCCGACACGTTGTAGGCCGCCAGGGGAAGGCTCGTCGCGTCCCGCACCCGGCGGATCACGTCGAGGTAGGCCAGGGCCGGTTTCACCATGACCATGTCCGCCCCCTCGGCCTCGTCCAGGAGCGACTCCCGGACGCCTTCCTCGGCGTTCCGGACGTCCATCTGGTAGCCCTGTCGGTCCCCCTTTCCCGGCGCCGAGTCCGCAGCGTCGCGAAAGGGTCCGTAATAGGCCGAGGCGTACTTCGCGGAATAGGAGAGGATGCCCGTGTGGAGGAGTCCGGCGCTGTCGAGGGCGTCCCGGATGGCTCCCACGCGGCCGTCCATCATGTCCGAGGGGGCCAACAGGTCGGCTCCGGCCTCGGCGTGAGCCAGGGCCATACGGGCCAGCAGATCCAGGGTCGGATCGTTGTCCACGCCGCGGTCGGTCACCACGCCGCAGTGGCCGTGGTCGGTGTAGGCGCAGAGGCACACGTCCGTGATGACCACCAGGTCCTCGCCGAACGCCTTCTTCAGACCCCGCACGGCATGGGGCACGGCGCCTACCGGATCCCAGGCGTAGCTTCCCTCGGCGTCCTTGGTTCCCCCGGGAGGCAGACCGAAGAGCAACACCGCCTGGATTCCGAGTTCCAGGTCCGAGCCCACTTGATCGAGGAGATCCTTGTGGCCCATGCGGTCGATGCCGGGCATGGACGCAATGGGGTCCCGACCTTCGGCCTTGGGCAGCACGAAATGCGGCATGACCAGGCGATCGGCCGGGACTTCGGTCTCGGCCACCAGGGTCCGCAGAGCGGCCGTGGTTCGCAACCGGCGCGGGCGAATCCTCCCCGGACCGCTGTCGAATTGATCCATCATGAAACTCACCTCCGGATAAAACTCAGGACCCGCCTCCTCCCCGGAGCCGGGTCCAGATATCATTCACCAGGGCATCGGAATCCCGGCCGCGCCCCGCGGCACGCACCAGAATCCCGTCCTTTTCCAGAACTGCTGTCATCTCCATCTCCTCCGGGCCGGCCGAACAGCACCACGCACCGAAGGGAACCTGGCATCCACCTTCCACCCGCTTGAGCAGCGCCCGCTCGACCCGGACACATCGGTGGGCCTCCGGATCATCGAGTTCCCGGACCACGGCCCCCATGTCGTCCCGGTCTCTGCGGACCTGCAGCGCCAGGGCGCCCTGGGTGGCCGCGGGCACGAAGGTGGTCGGATCCAGGTTCGTCTCCACCAGGCCGCTGCGTCCGAGGGGCGGACAGCGCCCCTCGTCCGCTGCCTGATCGAGGCGGACCAGTCCCGCAGAGGCCAGCACCACGGCGTCGAACCGCCCCTCCCGGAGGCGCTGGATCCGGGTCGGAAGATTCCCCCGGAGGAGCGCGATCTCCAGGTCGGGACGTAGATGGGTGAGGAGCGATTGTCTTCGCGCCGAGGCTGTGCCCACCCGGGCTCCCGGCCGGAGCTGGATCCCGGACGCATCCGGATCCGCCGCCTCCGGCCTCGCCACGAGGCGATCGGTCGGATCCAGGCGCCCGGGCACCGCCGCCACGACCAGGTCGTCGGGACCGGTGCCGGGCAGATCCTTGTACGAGTGGACTGCAACGTCGATGCGCCCCTCCACCAGAGCGATCTCGATGTCACGGACAAAGACACCGGGTGCACCGATGCGGGAGAACGGCCGGTCCGCGTGGCGGTCCCCGGCCGTCCGGATCTCCACTATCTCCGGCGCGTGCCCCCGGTTTGCGAGATCGCGGGCCACGCTCTCCGCCTGAACCCGCGCCAGGCGGGAGCCGCGCGTCCCGATCCGGATCTTCACGACAGGCCCTCCCCGTCGCCGGGCTCCGGAAGGCCCTCGAACCGTTCGGCCGCCTCCAGGAGTTCCCGGGCCAGGTCCTCGTCCAGGCCATCGAGAAATGCCTTTACCCCCTCCGCACCGACTTCGAAGGCCACCCCCCGCAGGCCGAGGGTCGGTATGCGGGCAAAGCGTCCGGCCAGGTTCTCGGCCCAGCGACGGAGGGTTTCGGGCTTCAATTCGCCCGTCCTCTTCACGCCCTTGCGGAGCAGCCGCTCCACCCCTTCCTCGGCCGCGTGACGGAAGTGTCTGTGGAGGGCGGCCAGGAGGGGTGCGAGAACCCGGTCCGCCAGGCGCCGTCGCAGGCCGACCAGGGCCTCGTCCACCAGGGCCCGGGCATCAGCCATCTCCACGAGGCGGTGGTTCCGGTTGGCCTCGGCCTCGGCGGTCACCTCTTCCATGCCCACTCGCTCGAGGCCCGCAGCCCGGGCGTCCTCGGGAAGGACGTCGGGCGGGATGGCCATGTCCACCAGGAGAGGAGGCTCGCCCGAGGGGCTCACGGCGCGCAGGCACTCCAGGCCGGAACGGGGAATCACCGGCTCCGAGGACCCGGTGGAGAGGACCACGGCTTCCACGGCATCGGGGTGCCTGCGAAAGTGCTTGAGGGACCGGGCCGTGGCGCCCAGCTTCTCGGCCAGGGCCCGGGCCGTGTCAAAGGTGCGGTTGACGATGAAAATCGGCACGGATTCCTCGGCCAGGGCCCGGGCGCAGCGCACGGTCATGGGGGAGACACCCACCAGGGCCACGGGCCCCGGGGTGCGCTTCAGCCGCGCCCGCACCCGGTCCAGGGCGATCTCGGCCAGGCTGATCCGGCCCGTGCCCAGACCCGTGGCGCGGTGCACCCGGGCCGCGATGCGGAGCACCTCCTCCAGCACCAGCTCCAGCTTGGGGCCGGTGAGGCCGAGGCTGTGAGAGAGCTCGTACGCCTCCCGCACCTGCCCCAGCACTTCGGTCTCCCCGATGCGGGCGGAATCGAGGCCCGAGGCCACCAGGGCCAGATGCTCGGCGGCTCCCTCCCCCATCCAGGCGTGGAAGGTGCGCTCGGGCTCCCCGGGCCGGGCGGGCCGGCCGGTGAAGGCGGAGAAGAGCCGCGGACGGTATGCGGCCACGGGCGTGTCCTGGTCCGTGACCAGGGCCACCTCCACCCGGTTGCAGGTGGCGAGGTAGAGGAACTCCTGGACGCCGATCTCCCGGGCAATTTCCGGGAGGCGTTTCAAGCGCGCTTCCACGGGCACCGTGAACCGGGCCAGGGACTCGGGATTGACGCGGCGCCAGGAGATACCGATTACTCCGATGCTGTCCATTTCGCTTGAAATCCTACTATCAATCCGGAAGGTGCCAAAGGAAAGAGTGGCGGTGGAGTTCAAAAAGGACCGGAAGGGTGGGAATGATCCTCTGCTTCGTGGGGGGCAGTCTCGGGAAAGCAATCGGCCAAGCTGAAAGACCCATTCTGCTCCAATATTGGGGCGTTCAGGCTCTTTCAAGACCTTGAAAGCTTCCGGATGCCCAAGGAATCGAGCATTCACCCCCTTTCAGTTTCCGCAACGCGGGCCCTACTGGACGAACGACAGCGCCATGGGATTGCTTGCATGCGCAAATCCACCGCCTGAAAGCACCGCGAAGGCGTGGTCCAGGCGAAGGCCGACGAGGGAGAGCGGCAAGCCGGCCGGGAGCACGAACCGTACCGTGGCGCGACCCGAGCTGTCGAGGCGCCCAGCCGAGGCCGTGAGCGGCGGCGTGTTGGGGTGGAGTACGGTGAGGAAGAAATAGGCATCGGGGTTGAGCGCCACGGTCCACCGGCCTGCAGGTAC
This sequence comes from uncultured Planctomycetota bacterium, assembly GCA_964485695.1. GTDB lineage: Bacteria > Planctomycetota > JAFGQW01 > JAFGQW01 > JAFGQW01 > CAZAKZ01. The sequence goes on from CAZAKZ010000005.1 coordinate 38,522, forward strand.
CCCGGGCCGCACGCCGGAGAGGGAACCGGCCAGGGCGTAGGGTTGACCCGCCTGAGCCGTTCCTGCATCCAGGCTGAGCGTTTGCGTGCCGCCGGTGCCCACGGACAGGGTTGCGCGGTCCGCTGTAAGGCTGGGCAGGGCGTCGATGGCCCCGGCGTCCACGGGCGGCACCCGCACGGTGCCTGACAGGTCCCGGGCCACGCGCCAGGCCGGGGCTCCGCGACTGCGGAGGGCGCTGTCCAGGGTCGGCGTTGCGTCGCGCCGGGAAGCGTCCCAGGTGAGATCCACGAAATCCGCCAGGCCGACGCCCTTTGCCCAGCCGCTGTTTGCCCCGACCACGGCGCCGACCACCACGTTGCCGGCAAGGGTCACGCCGGTGGATCCGTTGGGGAACCGGATGGATTCGCGCCTCTGGCTGTAGACGACGTTGTTCGCGAACACCATGCCCGCGCGGTTGTTCCAGCTCGAGAGGTTCGCGCCCCGGCCGGGGGTCACGATGGTGTTGTGCACCACCACCAGGCGGGTCGAGGTGGCCTGGTGGTCGTGGCTCTGGAACCCTGCGCCGGCCGCGTTCAGGATCAGGTTGTTCAAGACCAGCGCCTCGCCCTGTACTTGCACGGTGTTGTCGAGACAGTTCCAGCACACGTTGCCCTCGACCACGTTCTCGCCATTTCCGCCGGTGCCGTAGACGAGGATACAGGGATACCGGGTGTCGTGGACGATGTTTTGCGCGATCCAGTTATGGTGCGAGCCCTGCTTCACCTCGATGCCGTCGCCCTGCTTTGAAACGCTGGTCTGCGACACATGGTTCAATGCCACGATGGAGTGGCTCATGGCCACCTTGCCGTAATTCGCCCCGAGGTACATGCCCTCGCCCGTGTCCCATGACTTGCCGGGCCGCTCGATGATGTTGCGGGTCAGGTAGAGTTGGCGCGTGTTCCTGGAGTTCGCGGCGATGCCCACGCCGTCCCCGTCGTGAAGGTGGCACTGATCGATCCAGACGTTCTCGCAGTCGTAGAGCTTGATCAGGTCGTCGCCGCCGGTGATCTCGAGGCCGAGGAAGCACAGGTAGCGCGCCTTCCCGGCCTCGCCGACGTTCATGGCGTTCTGGCGGTTGTCGGGGCGCGTGAGGATTGGGGGATTCTTCGGGTCCGCGCAGGCGATCCAGATCGGCGTTGCCGGAGTGCCCTCGAGCGACACGTCGAACTTCGCGGTCAGGGTGTAGAGGCCGGCACCGATGCTCAGGCGATCGCCCGGCTGTAGCACCTTGACGGCCGCGGCCAGGGCCGTCCCGTTCTGCTGCGAGGTCTTCTGGGGATCGTACGTCAAGGGTATCGTCCGCCGGGGGGTGAGGCTCCCCCACGTCGGGAAATAGGACTGCGGCAGCCAGGCCGGGGCGGACACCTGGGCGGGGACGCAGGGAACCGTGGCCGCGGCCAGAAACAGCAGGACGGCAAGGAACCTGCGCATGCGACTTCCTTCCCCGCTCAGGACGGTTCAGACTATTTCCGTCTCTCGACACTCTTGCCCAGGGCGGAAACCACGACCTCCATGCGCCAGATGTCCCAGTTGAATCCCCGGTTCGAAAGGAAATAGACGTACCGTCCGTCCGGGTCGCATATGGGCAGGAGGTCCGTGGACCCGTTGGTGGTGAGCTGGGTCGAATTCGAGCCGTCCGCGTTCATCATCCAGATGTCGAAGTTCCTCACCCCGTTGGAATCCTTGCCTTCATCCGAAGCGTAGAGGATCCTCCGGCCGTCCGGAGTCCAGGAAGGATAGGTATGGTTGTGCTTCACGCTGGTGGTGAGCTGGGTCTGATTGGTCCCGTCGCAGTTCATGACTCAGATCTTTTTCTTTTTCGTCTTCGGATCCACGAAGGAGTAGAGGAGGCGATTCCCGTCCGGTGAGATTCTCGGCCTCCGCCCCTCCCGGAGCTGGGTCGGGAGATTCCCCTCGGCCCCGATCTTCCAGATCTGATCCCATACGGCGTTGGTCGGTTTCGAGGTGAAGTAGACCTCCCTGCCCGAAGGCTCCGCACAGGGCCACCGATCCATGGAGCCGCTGCCGGTCACGCGCGTGATGCCGCCCGCGCCCGAGGCATTGACCCGCCAGATGCAGTGCTGGTTCGAGCTCCGGTTACTGGCAAAATAGATGCAGCCCCCCGCACGGTCATAACTCGGTTCGATATCCATGTACCGCCCCGCCGTCAGCTTGGTGACGCTGGCGCCCCCGGCGGCCGGCACCCGCCAGAGGTTGTAGCAGGTGGGATAGGAATCCGTCTCGTAGGCTGAAAAGACCAGCCACTTGCCGTCCGGGGACACGGTGAACGCACCCGGCTCCCGGACGTCCTTGAGGTTTGTCATCCGGGTCACGGACTTGACGTTGGGGGAACGTTCAATCACCTCGTGGAAGGCGATGAACTCCTTCTTCTCCAGGCCGGCCGCCTTGCCAATATCACTCTCGACATCCACGACCTGGTGCAGGACCACGGTCCGGTAATGCCCTGAACAGCCCTGCAGTACCAGGGAAAAGAACAGACCTCCCAAACACAGCATGCGTGTCTCAGCGTTCCTCCAGACTTGAAATCGTTTTGTATCGAAGTACCCGAGTGTCCTGACTTTCCGAGCAAACCATTATAACAAACAGAATACATGGCGGTTACAGCAATATCCAATCCTCGAGCAGGGAACCGCGTGCGGTTTGGCCAATCCACGCCCGAGGAGGTATGATTGGTCCCACCCCAAGAAACGCGACCCGGATGACCCTCAAGAAGGCGTTGCCATGTCATCGAATGACCGACGAGATCCCCCTCGAGGAATGAAAGCCGTCCCGGCCAGGATGGCGCTGGACTGCATCCGGAACGGCCAGACGCTCTTCATCGGCTCCGGATGCGCGGAACCGGTCCTCCTCACCCGAACCCTGGCGGAGATGGCCGAGCAGTTCTCGGATCTCCGCGTCATCCATATCATGGCCCAGGGAGACCAGCACCTGGCCCAACCCGAACTGCTGAACCACTTCCGGTACAACACCTTCTACATCGGCCGGGGCGTGGAGGCGGCCGTGGCCGAGGGCACGGCGGACTTCACCCCCATCAACATGAGCGAGGTGCCCGCCGCCATGGTCAGAGGCACCGTGGGCGTGGACGTGGCCCTGATCCAGGTGTCCCCCCCCGACGAGGCCGGCCAGTGCAGCCTGGGCATCTCCGTGGACATCGTGAAGGCCGCGGTGATGAACGCGAACATTGTCATCGCCCTGGTGAACGAGAACATGCCCGTCACCCGGGGCGATTCCCTCATCCCCATGGACCTCATCGATTTCCGGGTGGAGGGCTCGGATCCGCTCATCGAGGTTTCCCCCCCGCCCCTGGATCCCCTCTCCCTCACCATCGGCCGCCACGTCGCGGATATCATCACCGACGGCATGACCCTGCACTTCGACACCGGCGCCATCAGTGCCGCCACCATGCGCTACCTGGACTCCAAGCACGACCTGGGCATCCACACCGAGATCCTCACCGACGACCTCCTTCGCCTCCTCCGGACCGGGGCGGTCTCCAACCTCAAGAAGGGCGTGAACCGGGGCACGTCGGTGGTGACCATGGTGCACGGCTCCCGGGAGCTATACGAGGCCGTGGACCGGAATCCGGAGATCGAGGTGCACCCCATCGAGTACGTGAACGATCCCATCGTCATTGCCCGGAACGACAACATGGTCTCCCTCCACTCGGTCCACGAGGTCGACCTCACCGGCCAGGCCCGGGTGGAAATGGAGGAGGCCAGCCATTACCGGAACCTCCCCAGCAGCACGGATTTTCTCTACGGAACCCGGCGCTCGAAGAACGGGTTGACCCTCATGGCCCTGCCCTCCACGACCCCCGACGGACGCCGCTCCCGTATCGTGGCCGAACTCAAGGGCAGCGGAGTGATCTTCAACCGCGCCATGGTGGACATCGTGGTGACGGAATACGGTTCCGTCTACCTCCACGGCCTGTCCATTCGAGAGCGGGCCGTGGCGCTGATTTCCATCGCCCATCCCCGGTTCCGCAAGCTCCTCCTGGAGGAGGCGAAGCTGTGCAACTACGTGGACCCGAACCAGATCATCCCTCCGGAATCGGGCAGCTTGTATCCCCACCACTACGAGTTCCACCACACGTTTTCCGGGGGGCTGGAGGTCTTCTTCCGGCCGATGAAACCGACGGATGTCCGCCGGATCCAGAAGCTCTTCTATTCCCTGTCCCTCGCCACCATTCGCCAGCGCTATCACGGGGCGATCAAGATCCTGTCCAACGAGTCGGCCCAGAAGCTGGCCAACGTGGACTACAGCCAGGACATGGCCATCATCGGCCTCGTCGGTCCCCGGAGCAACCAGAAGATCATCGCCGAAGGGCGCTACATGTACAATCCCACCCGGAACATGGGGGAGTTCGACATCCTGGTGGCGGAGGACTACCGGGGCAAGGGCATCGGCATCTTCCTGGCCGATTACCTGAAGAAGATCGCCTATTCCAGGGGCATCGCCGGCGTCTACGCCGACGTCATCGAGGGGAACCGGGCCACCATGGCGCTCCTGGCCAAGGCGTGGCCCACCACCGAAAAGCACTTCGAATCCGATTCCTGCATCTACATCCTGCGGTTCCCCCGTGAGGACATCCTGCGACCCAAGGACAGCATCATCGTCTACTCCGGCCGGTTCAACGACTACACCTACGGCGAGGCGCACCCGTTCAAGCCGGAACGCGCCCGGTCCGCTCTCAGGCTCATCGACAAGGAGGGTTTCTTGAGCGAGCCCTGGATGCGAGTGGAGGAGCCCAGAATGACCACCCGGGAACGGCTCATCGAGTCCCACGATCCGGCGTTCATCGAAACCCTGGAGAGGGCGGGGGCGGGGAAATGGGACGAGGCCTTGATCCACTACAACCTGGGTGGAGACGACGTGCCGGTGTTCCGGGGGCTCTTCGACTACATCATGCTCTACACCTCGGCCACCCTCACCGGCGTGGATCTGATCACCGACGATAAGGTGAATCTGGTATTCAATCCCCTGGGGGGATTCCACCACGCCAGCCGAAACCACGCCGAGGGATTCTGCTACGTGAACGACGCCATCGTGGCCATCGACGACTTTCTGGCCCACGGATTCCGGGTCGCATACATCGACATCGACGCCCACCACGGAAACGGGGTTCAGGACACCTACTACAAGGATGACCGTGTCCTGGTGATCTCGACCCACGAGACGGGAAAGACGCTCTACCCCTGGTCGGGCTTCGAGACGGAGATCGGCGAGGAGAGGGGCCGGGGCTTCAACATCAACATCCCCATGCCTCCTCAAACCGACGACGAGGCGTTCGAGATGGTCCTCGACCAGATCCTCACCCCGGCGATGAAGTTCTTCAAGCCCGGCGTCGTGGTTGCCGTGGTGGGCGCCGACACCCACAGGAATGATCCCCTGACCCACCTGAGCCTCACCAACAACGGCATGGTGGAGGCCCTGAAACGCGTCCGGACCTACAGTAACCATCTCCTCCTTCTGGGCGGCGGCGGCTACAACCTCAAGTCCACTGCCCGGGCCTGGTGTCGGATGTGGGCCACCGCCAACCGCATCGACTCCATGCCCGACTACCTCTCGGTCCTGGGAGGAACCTTTCTGGGATCGGAGGAGCTCAAGGGGGCGGGTATCGTGGACCCGGCCTACCGGGTCTCCGGGGAGGAGAAGGACAAGATCTTCGAGGCCCTGGACGAGGTCATCCAGTTCCACATGGACGAGACGCTCCCGCTGCTCAAGGAGCGGTGCGGAGAACGTACGTGAGGCGGTCAGGCACAGCCCCGTAGCACCCGATCGTAGACCGCGCGGTACTTCCCCACCTGGGCGGCCCAGGTCCGCTCGGCCAGGACGTAGCGCCGCCCCTGGATCCCCATGTGCTTTCTCCGCTGCGGATTCGCCAGCAGATCACGAATCGCCCGGGTCAGGGCGTCGGCATCGTCGGCAGGAAACGAGGCCGCCCCGTCCCCCGCGGGTTCCAGCAGCTCCCGGATGCCGCCCACGTCGCTGCCCAGCACCGGCAGGCCCAGGGCCATGGCCTCGAGGGGTTTCAGGGGGGTTGTGAATTCCGTGAGGCGGTTGCTGTGACGGGGATACACCAGAAGATCCACGAGAGCGTAGTGATCCGCCACGGCCTCGTGGGCCACCCGGCCTGGCATCACCACCCGACCCTCGAGGCCGAGGTCCCTCACCTTCTGTCTGAGGGCTGCCTCCTCGGGCCCGCCGCCCACCAGAAGGAGCGTCACCTCGGGGAGATCGCGCAGAACTGGAGCCATGGCCTCCAGCAGCAGGGCCAGCCCCTCGTAGGCGTAAAAGGAACCGAGGAATCCGACCACGGGCCCGGGGCCGAGACCGAGGGCGCTTCCGAGGTCCGGATCGGGAGGCCGCGGCTTGAAACGGTCCGTGTCCACGCCGTTGCCCACCACGTGCACCCGATCAGCGGCCACGCCCCGGGCCGTGATCTCGCGCCGGAGCGCCTCGCAGAGCACCACCACGCAGTCGACTTTCCGGAGAAGCCGGGTCTCGAGATACCGGCTGATGCGGTAGCGCATCGATCCCTCGGTGAATGTGCCGTGGTCCACGGCGGCGTCTTCCCATAGAGCCCGCACCTCGTAGACCAGCGGCGGCCCTCCGGTGCGGCGCACCCTGAGTGCCGGGGTGCCGTTCAGGCTCGGAGAGTGGGCGTGGACCACCGCGATCTCCCCCTCTGCGTCCAGGGTCCGGCGCAACGAGGCCTCGAGGTCGCGCATGAGTCCCGCCTGCGAGAGAAAGGGCACCCGGTTCATGAGCCCCCGCAGGCCCGAGGTCCGAAGCGGGCTGCGGTAGATCCTCAATGCCTCGGGCGCTCCCTCCACCGATCCCTCCTCGTATACGTGCCGGGGGGAGGTGAGCACCACCGCCTCCACGCCCAGGTCTTTCTGGTGGGTCAGGATGCTGGAGGACCGGAAGGTGTAGCCGCTGTGATAGGGCAGGTAGTGGTCGAGGATGTGGAGAACCTTCACGCCACGCCTCCAGCCAGACGCGGTCCGGTCGGGGCCAGGTATCGCTCCGCCCATCGGTCGAACATCAGAAGGGTCCACAGGGCCACGCTGTGGTCGGCCAGGCCCGAGCGGTGTTCCCGGACCAGGCGCTTGACCGCCTCGGGGCGGAAATGGGCGGCCACGGCCTCGCGGTCACACAGGCTTTCCACCAGCGGCACCAGGTCGGTGCGGAACCAGTGCTTCAGGGGCACTTCGAAGCCTTTCTTGGGGCCGTCCAGCACCTCGTCGGGCACGCGGCCCCGCAGGGCCTTCTTCAGAACGTACTTGTGCTCCCGGCCGTTCAGCTTCCATGCCGCAGGTATCCGTCCGGCCAGTTCCACGGCCTCGTGGTCCAGGAGCGGCACGCGCACCTCCAGGGAATGGGCCATGCTGGCCCGATCCACCTTGGTCAGTATGTCATCGGTGAGGTAGGTGAGAAGGTCCACGCCCTGGGCCCGGGAAACGGGATCCGGTGCGTCGATGCTCTCGTAGATCTTCCGGAACGCTTCGGATGCATCGTAGCCCTTTAGAGCATCTACCCAGTGCGGCGCCAGGAGCCGCTTCTTATCGCCCTCGCTCATCTGGGTCACGGACCGGTAAAAGGCGTGCGCCGGATCGTCGGCCAGGTTCAGGAGCAGGGTCCGGGCGCGAAACCTCCGGGGAAGCCAGTGCGCCCTGGGATAGAAGCTTCCCAGCAATCCGGCCAGGGCCCGGCCGGGTCGGCCGGGAATCCATCGCCGGAAGCGATTCTCCAGGCCTTCAAACCAGTAGCGACGGTACCCGGCGTGGGTCTCGTCCCCCCCGTCGCCGGAGAGCGCCACGGTGACGCGCTCCCGCGTGACCTGGCTGAGGTAATACGTGGGCACGGCCGAGACGTCCGCGAACGGTTCGTCGAAGTGGTAGGCCAGGGCATCCACCACCGAGAGAGCATCCGGTGTCACGAGGCGCTCGGCGTGGTCCGCCCCCACGGCCTCGGCCACCCGCCGGGCCCGGGGCCGCTCGTCGAATCCCTCCACCTCGAAGCCGATGGTGGTGGTCCTGGGCGTTTCAACGCCGGCCTCCACCATGAGGTGCACCACCGCGGAGGAGTCGACGCCGCCCGAGAGAAAGGCGCCGAGTGGCACGTCGGACATGAGGCGGCGATGCACGGAGGTGGTGAGCAGGGACCGGAGCGCCTCGACGGTCTCCTCGAGGGAGCGTCCCCCGGGACAGGGATCGAACCGGGGGCGCCAGTAGCAACGTACCTGTGGGGGCGTGCCGGGTGTTTTCACGAGGGTGTGGCCTGGCGACAGCTTGTAAATGTCCTGGAAGATGGTCTTCGGCGCCGGCACGTAGAGGAAGCTCAGATAGTCGCTTAGCGCCGTCATCTCGAGGCGCCTGGGCACGTCGGGATGGACGAGGATCGCCTTCAGCTCGGAACCGAAGACCAGGCGGTCGCCTCGAAGCGCATAGTAGAGAGGCTTGATACCCAGGCGGTCCCGGGCCAGGAGAAGTCGGCGCCTCCTGGCGTCGTAGATCGCGAATGCGAACATGCCGTTCAGACGTTCCACCAGGCGTTCGCCCTCTTCCTCGTAGAGGTGCAGGAGAACTTCGGTGTCCGAACGACTCCGGAAGACGTGGCCGCGGTCCACGAGGTCGTCCCGGAGCTCAAGATGGTTGTAGATCTCTCCGTTGAAGGCGACGTGGATCGTACCGTCCTCGTTGGCCATGGGCTGGGCCCCGCCCTTGAGGTCCACGATGCTCAACCGGCGGTGTCCGAGGCCGACACCTTCCCCGACATGGAAGCCCTGGCCGTCGGGTCCGCGGTGGACCAGGGTGTCGGTCATGGCCTGGAGGATCCCCGGCGGGGTCGGGGCCTCCCCATCGATGTATCCTGCAATACCGCACATGTTCACACCCCCGCTGAAGATCGATAGATGTCTCTGTACGCACCGGCCATGCGATCCAGGGTGAAGCGATTCAGAAATCGTGCACGTCCGGCCCGCCCCATTTCACGCCGGAGGGCGGGATCCATCAACAGTCTTTTCAGCGAATCCTGCAGGGCGTGGACGTCCCCCACCTCGAAGAGCAGTCCGGTCACCCCGTCCACCACCACCTCCGGGATGCCGCCGACGCGGGAGGCGACCACGGGGCGCTCCATTGCCATGGCCTCGATGAGAGTCAGGGGCAGGCCCTCGCTCCTGGAGGGGAGGACCACCACGTCGAGGGCGGAATAGATGTCACCGAGGTCGGATCGAAACCCGAGGATCCGCACCCGGTCCTCCATGCCGAGTTTTCGGGCTTGCATCTCCAGGTCGGCGCGGAGCGGCCCGTCGCCCGCCAGGACCACGTGGAGGTCTGGAAACGCGCCCAGGAGTCCCGAGGTGGCCTCGAGGAGCAGCTGGTGGTCCTTCACCGGCTTCAGGCCCGCCACCACCCCCACCACCCGGGCAGCCGCCGGGATGGACCACGATTCCCGGACGGCGCCGGCGACGGCCGGGTCGGCACCCGGGAGGTGGACGCCGTTGGGCACCACCCGGACCCGGTCCCCGCCGATCCTCTCGAAACGGAGCAGAAGGGACCTCAGCTCCTCGGACACGGTCACCACCTGGCGGGTCGAGACGGCCAGGGCGAAGTTCAGGATCCGCACCGCCAGGCGTCCGGGAAAGATCCGGTCGTGCTCGGTGTAGACCACGGGGATGCGCGCCAGGAACGCCGCGACGCCGCCGTAGAAGAGAGCCGTATCGTTGTGGGCGTGCAGGACGTCAATGCCGAGGTCCCGGAGCAGCCGGTGGAGGCGAAATGGATAGTGGAAATCCACGCCGGGTTTTCGCTTGCACACGTGCACCGAGACGCCGGCCTCGGTCAGGACGGCTTCCAGTTCCCCGCCGTCGTCGTAGCACACCACCGAGGCCCGTTCCTCTCCGGTCATGCACCGGGCGAGATGGACCACCATCCACTCCAGCCCCCCCACCTCGAGGGTCGGGATCAGGAAGCCCACGTGGAGCCGTCGCTGCGCGGTCATGGCTGGAGTCCCCCCGAAGTTCCGGCTGTGGATTCGGCCGTGGTCTCGGCTGCCGCCGCCGGTCCGGCCTCGCGCACGACCACGCGCGGAAATACGGCCTTCATGGCCACCACGATGCCCACGATGTGGTAGTAGAGGTCGAAGTCGTTCCGGGAGAGGAAAAAACCGCTGACGGCGAAGGCCATGAGGCTCACCTCGAACATGTGACAGTAGTTGATGAACCACAGGTTTTCCGGCAGCTTCGGAGTCCGCTTCCGGAGTCTGCGCAGGGTCAGGTAGGTGAACAACAGGAGGAAGACGAACGGAATGAGCAGGGTGAAGCCTCCGTCGGACAGGGTCTGGAAGTAGATGTTGTGGGCCACGTGGCGGTTCAGGGGGTTGGGGGCGTAGCGGTCGAAGGTCTTCTTGTTGTCCAGGTTCCGGGGACCGACACCGGTGAAGGGGCGTTCCATGCCAATTCTCCAGCAGGTCTCCCAGGCGTTGAAGCGGCCTCGCACCGAGCCGTCCTCGCTGAAATCCTCGATGGTCTTGATCCGGTCGAAGTACTCGGGCGATATGAAGGGGATCAGTGTGACACCGAGGAAGATCAGGAAGACGAGGCTGGAGATGGCCAGGGTCTTTCGCCTGGATTTCAGGGCCAGGAAGAAGGCCACGGCCACCAGGCCCAGGAAACCCCCGCGGCTGTGGGTGAGGATCACGGCCACTGCGGTGAAAAAGGCGGTCAACCCGAGAATCCACTTGTGGAGCTTCTCCTTCTCGGTGATGGCGAGGTAGTAGAGCATGGGTAAGGCCATGTTCAGGGCCAGGGCGAAGTCGTTGTTGTCCAGGATGAATCCTCCAGGGCCCTGGAGCTTCGCGCCGCGCAGAGCGCCCAGGAATCCGCCCTTGAATCCCAGCGCCCCGATGCTGAGTGCCACGGCCCAGGCCATCATCCGGAGCCGGGCGCCGCTGGTGATGAGGCTGGCGGTCAGCAATGTCATGAGGAAGATCTTCCAGTAGTCGTGGAACTTCTCCCACGCATCTTCCTGGTTGTAGAGGGCGCAGTCACACACGATGGCCAGAATGGCGAGCATCATCAAGATGAGCAAAACCTCCCGGCAGAAGAGGTTCGTGATACGCTCCCGGCCCATCAACAGGGCGAAGAAGAATCCGATGGAGGTGGCGATGGCGATTAAGAAGCTGAGCCTGTAGTCCTGGACGCCCCAGGCCAGGTCGTGGGGCCTGAAGTAGGCGGCCCAGGACCAGAGCAAGGCCCCGTAGAACGGCCTAAACAGGGCCACGGGCAGGCTCAGGGCCACGATGGTTATGACTATGGCCGCGCGCATCGCTGCCCAACCGCCGATTTTGTGGTGCCGCTTACCATGGCCCCGTCCAGGATGGAATCCAGCTTTGCCAGTTCCCCGGGCCACGCGTATTGCTCAGCAATGATCCCGCGACCGACGCGACCGAGTCGCTGCCTCTTCTCGCGGTGGAGGAGGAGGTCCACCGCCTGGTCGGCCAGCTCTTCCGGAGTTCGCCCCAGCGCCACGCCGTCCCCCGCCTCGAGGTCGATTCCCTGCACGGCCTCGGGTGTGGCCACGACCGCAATGCTCGAGGCCATGGCCTCGAGAACCTTGTTGAGCACGCCCTGGGTCACACGGAAAGGCGCCACGCTCACCGCCGCCCGGCTGTAGACCGCCTTGATGTCCTCCACGTACCCGGCCAGGCGGACGCCGCCCCGGCCGTCGAGGGCCCTGAGGCGGCCCGGAGCCCTGGGGCCGACCACCAGGAACTCGGCTCCTGGTACGCGTTCTCGGACCCGGGGCATGACGTCCCGGGCGAAGAACTCCACGGCGTCCATGTTCGGAAAATAGTCCAGAGCGCCCGCGAACAGCAGGGTCCTGTCGTCCTCTCCGGTCCGATCCCCGGGAAAGTCCCCCACCTCCATGGCGTTTCCGACGACAACGATGTGGTCCTGGAGAGATCCTGAAAACAGGGACTTCTCGTGCCGGGACACCACGAGGGTGGCGAAAGAACGCTTCACCCACTGCGTCTCGGCCCGGGCGAGGCGACGCGCCTCCAGACGGTAGAGGATTCTCTTCATTCCCCTGAACCAGTCTCCGTACTTGGCCCACTTCACGCTATCCCGATCCACCAGGTCCAGCACCACGGGCACCCCCACCCGGAAAGCGACCGGGGCGACCTGGGAACTGAAGGCCACAACCACGTCCGGCCGCTTCTCGGCCGCCAGGCGCCGGACCGCAGATCCCAGGCGTCGGCCCGGAAAATAGGCCACGCTCAGGGACTTTCCCGTGACCAAGCCGAGGGCGGTACGGGCGAGAGCTCCGGTGCGGCCGAAGGGAATGACCTCCACGGCCTCTGCATGGTCCTTCAGCGCGCGTGCATGGTGCAGGTCGTCGACGTTATCGGCGGCAGCCACGATGCGGAGGTTGTGCCGCCGGGACAGGTAGCGCACTAGCTGGAGGGAACGGATCTTGTCGCCCTTGTCCGGCGGATAGGGGATCCTGTGGGAGAGGAACAGGATTTCCTTCTCAGGGCTTGCGCAAGAATAAATTCCCATTTTGGCATCTCATCTTCGAACCATCTTCGGCCGGGCCTCGCTCGCAAAATCCTCGACATATTGCCTGTAATATGCCTCCGGTTTCGCTCACTCGGGTCGGCCGAATCTGACCCGAATCTGAGCGCCAAAATGTGAATTTATTCTTGCGCAAACCCTTACCGGTATTGATAGTACTCGCTCGCATTGTAGTTGGAGGTGCGGGAGTTTGGGTTCACGTTGGTACAGACGAGGCCCAGGATGTTCGCTCGGCCCCGCTCGAGGATCTCCAGACCGTGTTTGACCCGGCTGCGGTCCGTCACGTTCAGCTTGATGACGTAGACCACGCCCTCTACTCTGGAGCAGAGGATTCCGGCGTCATGGACGTAGAGGATGGGGGGCGTGTCAAAGATGACGAAGTCGTACTCGGTCCTGAGAACATCCACCAGGTCCGCCATCTGTCGGGACCCGAGGAGCTCGGCCGGATTCTCCGAGGGCTCTCCGGCCGGCAGCACGGCCAGATCCGGAATCGGGGTCTCGTAGATCGCCTTCTTCAGGGGCAGATCGCGGGTGAGAAGGTGGCTGAGGCCGTATCGGGAATCCACGCCCACGAGGCTCGTGAGGCTCGGCCGCCGCAGGTCTGCGTCCACCACCAGCACCTTGACGTCCCGTTGCTCCGCGAAGGTCGCGCCGATGTTCAGGGTCGTGAGGCTCTTTCCCTCCTTCTTGATGGAGCTCGTCACGGCCATCACCCTGGGAGGACTGGCCGGGTCGATGGCCATGATGTTGGTCCGGAGCATGCGGTACTGCTCCATTTCCGGGCTGGATTTTTCCAGGTGGGCCACGACCCGGGAATCGAGGTCTCCCCTTCCCACCAGGACCGGAAGGGATGATTCCTTCTCCGGCCCGGGTTGAATCAGGTTCTCCGCCTCGTATTTCCTCAAGGCGTCATAGAAACTACCCATCTATCCGGTCTCCTTGCTGAACAGGCGAAAGGAACGCTTGCCCACGGGGCTCTTGGCCCGGGTTCTGGCCCTGAAGCCTTCCAGATCCTTGATGACGTCGGCGACGATACTACTCGTGACCTTCCAGGTCCCTCGGACAAAGCCGAGAAGGAGGGCGTTGTCGCACACGGTGTTGATCATGCGCGGAATCCCGCGCGTGTAGAGATGTATGGCCTTCAGGGCGCTGCGGCTGATCTTCACCCGCGCTTCCGGGCCGGCCGTTTGCAGCCTGTGTACGATGTATTGAAATGTCTCGATTTTATTCAGGGCTTCGAGGTGGTAGCGAACGGCGATGCGCTGGCGGAACTGCCTGAGATCCGGCCGGTCCACCTTCTCGTTCAGCTCGGGCTGGCCGAGGAGGATCACCTGGACGAGCTTGTCCTCCTCGCTCTCCACGTTGGAGAGCATTCGCACCTCCTCGAGCGCCTGGGGGCTCAGGTTCTGGGCCTCGTCGATCAGCAGGATCACGTCACGGCCTTCCCGGCCGGCACGCTTGAGGAAGTCCTCGATCTTGCGAATCAAGGCCACCCGACCCAGGTCCTGGGTATCGATACCGAGTTCCTCGCAGATGACCTGGAGGAGCTGCATGCTGGTGAGGTGGGTGTTGGTCACCACGGCCTTCACCGAATCGGCCTCGAGACCGTTGAAGAGCGCCCGGGCCACGGTGGTCTTTCCTGCGCCCACCTCACCCGTCAGCATGGCGAATCCCTTCCGGGTCTTGACCGTGTAGAGAAGCGCAGCAAGGGCCTCGTTGTGGCGGGTGCTCCGGAAAAAGAACCGGGTGTCCGGCGTGTTGTTGAACGGCATCCGCCTGAATCCGTAGTGCCTTTGATACATGGTATTTCGTATTCCTCAGAACCCCTCGTTCATCACGCTCCTGGAAAGCTCCAGAGGGCACTCCCCCATCTCGAACAGGAATTGATCCTCGTGCTGTTCAGATCTCCTGTTCGCCTTGTCCGTCCGTCATACCAGATCCTTGAATTTCTGCACCGAGTCCACCAGGAAGTTCGGCAACAGGTCTGGATTGCGGTTGTATATGTAGACCACCGTTGAGACGCCGATGGCCAGGATCAACGTGGCCACCACGGCCGCGGCTCGCTTCCGGGCCCGCTGTTTCTGTTCGTACTTGCTCAGGATGGTGTGCACCACGCCGAGGACGGGCCAGCTCAGCATGGCGGATACATCCTCGGGGGTATGGAAGGTCTTTCGTCCCACCTCAACGGCGAACACGGTCCCCACGCCTGCGGCAAGGCCGAGGGCGAGAGCGATGAGCAGGATCAGCGCCGCGGGCGGCGTCGAATGCTTGAGAGGCTTGCTGGCACGCTCGATGGGAATGAACAGGTCGTCCAGGGTGTTGGTCACCCGGAACCACGTCGTCGACGCCTGGAGCAATTTCTTGGTGAATTCTTTGAGCTGGTCATTGGCCCGGTCCACGGAGTCCAGCAGCTTCTTGTGCTGTCCGCGGAGCATGGGGAGGCTCTTGACCTTTTCCCGCTTGAACGCGAGCTTTTCGCTGATCTCGAGCTTGGTGATCTGCTTGAGTTCCAGTTCGGCCTCCGCATCCTGGAGCGCGATGCTGACCTCATCGTACTTCGGATTCGGCTTGCGAATCTCCTGGTCCTTGAGATAGCGCTTGGTCTGGTCCAGCTCGGCCTTGCGCTTCTCGTAGAGCCCGCGGATCTTGATCACCGCGGGATGGTCCGAATTACGATTCACCGCCAGCTCGTCCCACTTTGACTTGAGACCCTGGACCTCTTCGTTCAGCGCCTCCCAGGACGGGTTCTTCTCTCTTTCGTGCTTGACGATCTCCGGCTCCAGGGTGTTCAGAGTCGAAGTGTTCTGTCGGATCTGGGCCTCGAGCTGGCGAATCCTGTCGACGGCCTCCTCCTCGCTCTTCTTCAGCTCCTCGATCTCTCCCTCGATGGCCGGCTTGTCCCCCCCCATGAGGGCCTCGAAGTGCTGTTCCTCGAACTCCTGGAGCTTGTCCTGGGCCTCATCGTAGTTCACGGACGAACGTCTCTCGTCCTCCATGGCCTTGTCCCGGGTTTCCTGGATCTTCTTCTGGTATTTGACTCTCAACCGGCTGATGTAGTTCTGGGTGATCCGGTTCAGGAGATTCTGGGCGATGAAGGCCTTGCTCCACGTGAAGGAGATGTTGAGAAGCTTGTCACCGCCCATCTTGGGGGTGATCACATCCACCTCGATCTTGTCCCGGACCCTGTCGATGGCCTCCTGGCGCTCCAGCTCGGAGCGACAGTCCACCAGCATGTTCTCGCCGTCCAGGACCTCCTCGATATGCGACTTGTTCTTGATCTCGAACTTGGCGATGTCCAGTTCGATGGTAGGGGGCGGCGCCACGTTCATGCCCACGTAGAGCTTGTCCAGGTAGCTCCGGTCGATGACCTTGGTTATGGTCTTGGACTCGTATCCCTTGGGAAGAAGGGAACCGACACCCAGGGTCAGGGCCGCGGCAAGAATGAAAGGCAGCAGGAACAGCTTGCGGCGGCGCCAAAGCAACCCCAGGTAGTCCATGGCGTTGAAATCGAACTGCTCTTTCTGGTCTGTCATACTAGTAAATCCGTTTGGATTGCCTCAGGTATTCCCTCTGGATGTCGATCTGGAGCGGCATCGTGTAGAGACTCGTCCCCGTCATGATCGCGGCAGCGAGCACCTTGATCGGATAGGTGACCTTTGCCGTGAGCTGGGCGAGCTTCCCCCAGATATTGGCCCGGATGTAGATGATGTCGTCTTCTCGAATCTGGTAGTTGGTCCTCGAGAGTCCCCGGAACCGGACCTCGTTGGATTTGCAGATGTAGATCCTGGGTTTCACGGGATCGGAGCGGATGAGCAGGACGCTCGACTTGGCCGTGATCGGATTCGTGCCCACGGTGGCCAGGACGTCCAGAACGGTCTCGTCCCCCGTGTAGGGCATCGGCCCAATGCGCTGGGCTTCACCGAACACGTAGTATTTCTTCGAGTTGAATGCCGCCACGGTCACTGTGACTGAGATGTCCCTGTAATACCTCTCCAGGGTGTTTTTCACCTTGTCGGCGATCTCCTTTCGGGTCAATCCGCCGATGTAGACATCCTCCACGAATGGCAGGGTGATCTTGCCGTCCATGCCGACGATGTACGGTCCCGATATTTCAGGCGCACTCTCCACCTGGATGACGATTCCGTCTCCGATTCCGACGTAGTAGTTGGCCGCAGCATCACCGAAGAACCGATGCCCGAGGCCCTGCCCCTCCTTCACGTAGAGGGATTCGATATCCTCGGGGACCGGATAGCTCGAACACCCGATCAGAGTTCCTGCCAGGGCAAGAACCGGGAACCACTTCCATGCGAAATGAGCGATATGGCTGACCATCGTCTTGCTGATTACCTCCAAAGGACCAGTGCGGACGGCTTTTCGATCCAGGAATCCGGATCCGAGGGCGCGACCTCTCTTGCAAGAGGAAACCGGATCAATCAAATCGGGTCAAACCCGCCCCGGGAGCCCCGTACGACCGGAATCCTGAGTTCCTTGAGGATTCCCTGGATCGTGAGAGGTGCGACCCGACCTAGACACGTCTTTTCCGCTCGCTACAATAGTACTCCATGAATGGATTAAATGCAATGAGATTAACAGGTTACGCCGGACAAGATGAGGACGCGTCTCGCATTGAGCCCGGGATCGTCCTTCCTGCTCCCCTGACTTCTTCGCCTATTCTATCTACTTTGTGTCACAAAGCAGAAGAGTTGAGATCTGAAAATATATTTTTTTCGCGCCCTACGCCTTTCCCTTCCCATGGAAACCTCTGATCTGCCCGGCACCGGAGATTCCATTCCCACGCACGGGCACCCTGCTTGGGAATCCTCTCCGCCTGTACTCCTGGAAGGTCAACTCGAACCGGTCAATCTCATTTTCAGATTTTCGTCACAAATGAACGGGTAAGAATATTATACAGCCTGACTCCCGGGTGGAGCTCTCAGGGAACGCAAGGGTTTTTCCGAGGTATACCTGGGGCGACACGTACAGGGACAAGGGCATCCACGGGAAGTCACGCGCAACCAAAATGAGCGAAGATCTTCTTTCATTCATCCACGGCGTCCTCGAAGGGGGCGAAAGTCCCGGGGTAGCACCCGCTCCGCTCCTCGAGGAAGAACGCCTCATCGCCGCCAAGGTTGCAAACCTGGCGCGCGAGGTCCAGGCCCTCGAGGAACAAGCCGACCGCATGGACCGGGATCGCGATCGGAGGCGAATCGCCTATCGTCAGCTACTCAGGGGCCTCAAGGCCGTCCGGCGTGTCGGCCGGATCCTCCTCGAGACGACGGACGTGGATGAGATCTGCAGGCGATGTGTGCGGATCATGGTGGAGGACCTTGGGGCGGTCAACTCCTCGATCCTCCTGCTGAGCCACGGTAAAAAAACCCTGAGGCTGGTGGCCGCCTACGGGCGGGGAGAAGAGCATCTGTCGGATAAGCAGCGGGAGGCCAGGTTCAACCGGATGCTCACCATCAAGGTGGGAGAAGGTGTGGCCGGCCGCGTGGTTTCCACGGGCAAGCCCAGGTATCTGGCCAACGTGGAAGACGATCCCTCCTTCGCGCCGCTGCGCTCGTCCATCGTCGTGAAAAGTCTCTATTGCTTCCCGCTCCGCGGCAAGAGCGCCAACATCGGCGTCATCAATCTGAGCCACCCGAACCTCGAGGACAGCGGTACGAACCTGAGAAGGCTCCTCTTCCTGCTCAGCAGTTCAGTCGGGCAGGTCATCACCATCGCCCGCCTCCACCGCCGCCTCATCACCCAGGAATACGAGCGACACGCCAAGCTTGCCAGCCTGGGCGAGATGGCCGCAAGCGTCGCCCACGAGATCAACAATCCCGTGACCAACATCCTTCTTCGGGCCCAGAAGCTCAAACGCGCAAACTGCGACGCCGACAAGGTGAAAGCCCTGGCCTCGGATATGGAAAAGGAGACCTTCCGCATCGCCAAGATCGTGACCAAGCTCCTCGACGTGGGGCCGGACGAGGAGGAGGAGCCGACCCTGGAATCCGTCAACGAGGTCGTGGAGGACACGCTCATCCTGACCGAGCATCACCTGAGATCCAGGCAGTCCATCACCGTGAACAGGATGTTCGAGGAGGGCATCCCCGAGATCCGGGTCGTCCGGCGTGAGCTGGAACAGGTGTTCACCAACCTGATCACCAATGCCGCCAGAGCCATGCCCGAGGGGGGTGAACTGACCATCGTCACCCGGTCCTCGGAATCCGGTCCGGACCTGCCTCCCGACCGCTACGTGGCCGTCGACTTCATCGATACCGGCCAGGGCATCCTCCCGGAATACCTGGAGAAGATCTTCCAGCCCTTCTTCACCACCGGCCGGAAGGGTGGCGGGGCCGGCCTGGGGCTTCCCATCAGCCGTGAGATCGTGGAGAGGTTCGGCGGAGAAATCACGGTGAAGAGCCGGGAGGACGAGGGGACCTGCTTCACGGTCCTCTTGCCTGCGGTCGGGGAAGGCGACACCAATTTGATCAGTCGGACAGCCTGAATCGAACGATGTGGTAGAACGCACTGACGGCGTCCCGCCATCCGATCTTCTTTCCGGTTGCGTAGTCCCGGCCGTAGTAGGAGATGGGCACCTCGTAGATCCTCACCCCCCGCCTGGCGATCTTGGCGGTGATCTCCGGCTCGACCCCGAACCGTTTTGATTTCAGGGTGATGGACTCGAGGATTTCCCGACGGAACGCCTTGTAACAGGTCTCCATGTCCGTCAGGTTGATGTTGGTGAACATGTTGGAAGTAAGGGTGAGCAGCCGGTTGCCCACGTAGTGCCAGAAGAGGTGGACGCGCGTGGGGCCGCCACCCAGGAACCTCGATCCGTAGACCACATCGGCCTTGCCCTGCCGGATGGGTTCCACCAGCCGGGGAAATTCCTCGGGATCGTATTCCAGGTCGGCATCCTGGACGATGACGATGTCGCCGGTCGTGAGTCGAAAGCCCGTGGACAGAGCGGCGCCCTTGCCCTGGTTCTTCTCGTGATGGACGACCTTCAGGTCTCCCGCCCTGTCGGCCTCTTCCTGCAGGATGTCTCGGGAGCCGTCGGAGGAGCCGTCATCCACCACGATGATCTCCTTCTCGTAGGGCGCCTTCCTGACCTTGTCGAGGAGCTCGCGGAGCGTCTTCTCCTCGTTGAAGCAGGGAATGACCACACTGAGAAGGAAACTCTCTGGTCTGGAGGATTCTTCCGGACTATCCAAGACGGCTTCCGTATTGCTTTTCATAGTAAGAAAGGTAGGCCCCGCTCTTGATCGCTTCCCACCAGGGCCGGTTGTCCTGATACCACTGTATGGTATCCCTCAATCCCGCTTCCAGATCGAACCTGCCCTGCCAGCCCAGTTCGATGACCCTGTCCGAACAGATGGCGTACCGCCGGTCGTGGGCCGGCCGATCCTTCACGTGCTGGATGAGGGATTCGGGCTTGCCGAGGACCTTCAAAATGGTCTTGACGATGAACAGATTCTCCCGTTCACCGCCCACGCCGCCGATGTTGTATGCCTGGCCCGCCTCCCCCTTCAGCCGCACCGTATCGATGGCGCTGCAATGGTCGAGGACGTGGATCCAGTCGCGGACCTGGCGCCCGTCCCCGTAGACCGGCAGGGGCTGGTCGGCCATGGCGTTGGATATCATGAGGGGGATCAGCTTTTCCGGAAACTGGTAGGGGCCGTAGTTGTTGGAACATCTCGTGACCACCGCGTCCAGACCGTGGGTCTTGTAGGCTGCGAACACCATGAGGTCGCTGGCCGCCTTGCTGGCCGAGTAGGGGCTGGTGGGATCGAGGGGCGTATCCTCGGTGAAGTAGCCCGTGGCTCCCAGGGAACCGTAGACCTCATCGGTGGACACGTGCACGAACCGGCCGTGGCCCTGCTGGATCATCCGGTCCACGAGGGTCTGGGTTCCCATAATGTTGGTCCGGACAAAGACCTCGCTGTCCAGGATGCTCCGGTCCACGTGGCTCTCGGCCGCCAGGTGGAAGACCACGTCGACCCCGGCCCCGAACGCCCGATCCACGTCCTCGTGATCCGCGACGTCCCCTTTCACGAAGGTGTAGCGACCCCTGTCCGGGATGCCTTCGAGATTGGCCAGGTTGCCTGCATAGGTCAACTTGTCCAGATTCACGACATGGATGTCCTTGTACGTGTCCAGGAGGTAGTGGACCAGATTCGATCCGATAAATCCGGCCCCGCCGGTCACCAGGATGCGCATGGTTCCGCCCTCGATTCTCTATTTTCTTTGACAGGGGGTTGGAAGAGCGCGCCGCTCAACCCCATACCTTGATTCCTGTCCGCCCCCGGGTCAAGACCCGTGGCCCGCACAGAGTTTCAAAAATCCATCAAGCCCTGCCATCCCGCGGAAATCAATCCACCCTTTTCCCGAGGTAGACCTCGAGGGCTTCCTCCCAGGGACGACATGGGTCTCCAATCGTGAGTTCCAGGTGGTAGTTCCTGAGTGCGCTGTAGGCCGGCCGTGGAGCCGGGGCATTCCACTCGGCGGCGCTACTCGCTACGACCCGACCCTTGAATCCGACACGCCGCGCGATGGCTTCGGCGAATCCGAACCAGGTCACCTCGCCGCGGCACGAGGCGTGATACGTACCGTGTCCGCCGGACGTGATGAGCTTCAGGATGACGTCGGAGAGTACTTGCGTCGAGGTGGGGCAGCCCACCTGATCCGCCACTACCTTGACCTCGTCCCGCTCCGTGAAGAGCCGCCGCATTGTATCGACGAAGTTCTTGCCGCCGGGGCCGTAAAGCCACTGGGTGCGCACGATGAAATGCCGGGACGTCAGGTCGCGCACGAACCGTTCACCCCACTCCTTGGAGCGGCCGTAGACGCTCCGGGGCCCCACCGCATCGACTTCGACATAGGGTGTCTTCTTCTCGCCGTCAAAGACGAAATCGGTGCTGATGTAGATCAGGTCCGTGTCGGTATCCCGGCAGGCAGCCGCCACGTTTCGCGTTCCGACGGCATTGACCCGGTAGGCCGAGTCCGGATCGGATTCACAACCATCCACGTCAGTGATTGCAGCGCCGTGGACGACCACTCGAGGTCGAGCCGCGTTGATGAGACCGTGGATGTCTTCCGGCTTCGTGATGTCCGCATCCTGGATGTCGTACTTCAGGACCTCCCAGCCCGCCCGTTCCAGGGTGGGCCCCAGGGTCGTCCCCAGCATCCCCGCCCCCCCCAGGATTACGACGCGCCCCCTCACGGCAGGTTGGCTCCACCTTCGGCCACCAGATTGGTGGCTCTCCGCAGGCTGTCGAAAGTTCCGGCATCGGTCCACCAGCCCTCGAGGATCTCGTATGTCATCTGCCCTTTATCAATGTAGGCGTTGTTGACGTCCGTGATCTCCAGCTCGCCACGATCCGACGGCTTCAAGGTCTCGATGATCTCGAAGACATCGGCGTCGTACATGTAGATCCCGATGACGGCCAGATCGCTGGTGGGAGTCTTCGGCTTCTCGATGATCCTGGCCACGTGATCTCCATCCAGCTCGGCCACGCCGAATCTCTGGGGATCATCGACCTTCTTGAGCAGGATCTTCGCTCCGACGCCCTGCTCCTTGAAGTTCTTCACGGCCCGGGAGATGCTTCGCTCGAGGATGTTGTCCCCGAGGGCCACCACGATGGGCTCGTTGTCGGCGAAGTGTCTGGCCAGTCTCAGGGCGTCGGCGATGCCCCCCTCACCCTCCTGAAAAGTATAATTGATGTGCTTGAGGCCGAAGTCCGCTCCGTTGCGAAGGAGCTTCAGGAAATCACCTGCGCTGTCACCGCCGGTCACCACGAGGATGTCCTGGATACCGGCTCCGACCAGGCATTCGATGGGATAGTAGATCATCGGCTTCGTGTAGACCGGCAACAGGTGCTTGTTGGTCACCCGGGTCAGGGGATGCAGCCGCGTCCCCAGGCCCCCGGCCAGGATCACGCCCTTCACTCGAACCACCTTCCTGCCCGTCTCGGGCACATGTTCAGGACTGGATGTGCTTGAACCAATCCACCGTCTCCTCGAGGCCTTCGCGTACCGTGAACCTCGGCTCGAATCCCAGCAGACGACGGGCCTTGCCGATGTCGGCCTGGGAATGGCGGATGTCGCCATCCCGCGGGGGCTCGTGGTTCGGGGTGATCTCGACCTCGAGGAGGGAGCCGATCTCCTCGAGAAGTTCCAGGAGGGATATCCGCCCCCCCAGGGCCACGTTGAAGGCCTCCCCCAGCGCCGCCTCCCCGGCCTCGGCGGCCTTGAGGTTGGCCTGGACTGCGTCTTCCACAAAGGTGAAATCCCTGGACTGGTTTCCGTCGCCGTAGATCACCGGCTGCCCGCCCCCCAGCACACTGGTGATGAACCTGGGGATGACCGCTGCATAGTGGGACTCCGGATCCTGGCGGCGGCCGAATATGTTGAAATACCTGAGCATGACGGTCGGGACGCCGTAGAGGCGATGGAAGAGCCGGCAGTAGTATTCCCCGGCCTGCTTGCCCACCGCATAGGGCGAGATCGGCCTTCCCTCCTCGCCCTCGCGCTTGGGCAGGGTGGGGGTTTCGCCGTAAACGGAGGATGAACTGGAAAAGACCACCCGCTCCACCCCGGCGTCCCGGGCAGCCAGGAGCAGGTTCATGGTGCCGATACCATTGGCCGCATCGCTGGAGAGCGGATCCTGGACGCTGCGAGACACGCTCGGGATCGCGCCGAGGTGATAGACGTGGGTTACCCCTTTCATTGCCCGGGCCACGTCATCGGCACGAACGAGACTGCCTTCCACGATTTCGATGTCCAGACCCTCGAGGTTGGCTCGGTGGCCGGTGGAAAAATCGTCCAGAACTCGAACCGCATCCCCCCTGTCAAGGAGCGCGCGGACGAGGTTGCAACCGATGAAACCGGCTCCACCGGTGACCAGGTTGAATCGTCGAGTCACTTTCCTTCCTCCCCAATCAAGATCCTGGCAATGCGGTCGGCCGCCCGACCATCCCAGAACTTCGGCCTTGTCATGTGGCTCCGATCCGTCCCGAGCGCCTCCTCGATGCCCGCGCGGATACGAGCCGGATCGCTGCCCACCAGGCGGTTCCTCCCCATCTCGAGGGTCACCGGCCTTTCGGTGGAGTCGCGTAACGTCACGCAGGGAATCCCGAGAACCAGGGCCTCCTCCTGCGCACCGCCGGAATCGGTCAGGATGATGTCCGCCCCGGAGAACAGGTTCAGGAATTCCAGGTAGCCCATGGGGGGCACCGGCCTGATCCCGCCCGAGGATTCCAGACATCCCTCCAGGCCGAAGGCGTGGATGTTCTTTTCCGTACGGGGATGGACGGGAAATACGACGGGAAGTCGTTTCCCCAGGTCCGCTACGGCTTCGAGGATCCCTCGCAAGGTCCCGGCATCGTCCACGTTGGAGGGCCGGTGCAGGGTCATCACGCCGTAAGACCCCTTCCGGGCCGCTGCAGGGAGCTCTAGCTTCTGCCACGCCTCCCGGCTGGCCTCGAGGGAATCGATCATGACGTTGCCCACCAGGAAGATTTTCTCCCCCGGAATGCCCTCGGCTTTCAGGTTCTCCAATCCCGAGTCCTCGGTGACGAAGAGCCAGTCGGATATCCGATCGGTGAGCAGGCGATTGATCTCCTCCGGCATCGAACGGTCGAAGCTCCTGAGCCCCGCCTCCACGTGCGCCACCTTCACACCCAGCTTCACGGCGGCCAGGCTCGCGGCCAGGGTGGAGTTGACGTCTCCCACCACCACGATGGCGTCAGCGGGGTGGGCAATGAGGTCCGCCTCGAACGCCTTGAGGACGGCTCCGGTCTGGATTCCGTGGCTACCGGATCCCACCCCCAGGTCGGCGTCGGGGGCAGGGATTCCCAGGTCCCGGAAGAAGGCCTCGCTCATGGCTTCGTCGTAATGCTGCCCCGTGTGTACGAGGCGCACCGTCAGGCCCACCCCTGCAAGGGCCCGGTGCACGGGCGCAATCTTGACGAAGTTCGGACGCGCACCGGCGACGAGGGTGACCTTCTCGAGTTTCGCCCGGTTCATGTACGGGCCTTCCCGGTTGCCGTGAACCAGTCCACGAACGACTCCAGACCCCGGTCGAAGGGGTAGGCCGGATGATATCCGATCTCCTTGCCGGCCAGCGTGGTATCCGCCAGGGTGTGCACCATGTCCCCCGGATGCATCGGGACGAACTCGAGCCGGGCCTTCTTCGACAGGGCCTCCTCGATGCCCCTCACCATGTCGAGGAGCGTGATGCGATGGCCGCCGCCGAGGTTGTAGATGCGGCAACCGTCGGGTGCCTTCATGGCGGCGATCACCCCGTCGATGATGTCGTCCACGAACGTGTAGTCGCGCGTTGTGCTTCCGTCGCCGAAGAGTCGGATCTCTCTCTCCTCGAGGATGAACCGGGCGAACTTGTGGATGGCCATCTCGGGCCTCTGCCGCGGGCCGAACACGGTGAAGAATCTCAGGCAGGTGGCCGGAATTCCGTGGCAAACGTGGTAGACGTACGCAATCTGCTCGCCGATGAGCTTGGTGGCCGCATACGGCGACAGGGGATCCAGATGTTCCTCCGCCTCGCTGAAAGGCAGCTTCGAGCTGGAACCGTAGACCGAGGAGCTGGAACCGAAGACGTAGTGCGTGAGGGAGTGCTTCCGGGCGGCCTCGAGCAGGCGATACGTGCCGGTGACGTTCACCTCCTGGTAGAGCAAGGGATCCTCGAGGCTCGGCCTCACTCCGGCCATGGCGGCCAGATGGACCAGGGTGAAGGGACCGCTCACGGCCTCGAACAGGCCCTCCACGTCGCCGGCATTTCTCAGGTCCCCCTCCACCATCCGGAACCGGTCCCCCCCGATCGCTTCCAGTTCCACGACGTTTTGCCGCTTCAGGGCCGGGTCGTAGAAATCGTTGAAGTTGTCGAAACCGACAACAATGTTCTCCCCGGTGTTCTCCCCGGTATTATCCCCGGACAGCAACCGCTGAGCCAGATGAGACCCGATGAATCCTGCAGCGCCCGTGACCACGATGTTCGAACCCATTTTACCCCCTGCACTTCATTCCACGGTGACGCTCTTGGCGAGGTTCCGTGGCTGGTCGATGTCACATCCCCTGAGCAACGCAATGTGATAGGCCAGGAGCTGCAGGGGAATGACGTTGATGATCGGCGAAATTTCCTCGATGACCTCGGGCACCTTGATGACGGTGTCGGCCAGAGACTCCACGCGGCTGTCTCCCTCCACGGCCAAGGCAATGATCCTGCCGCTGCGGGCCCTCACCTCCTCCAGGTTGTTGAGGACCTTGTCGTAGACCTTGCAGGGCGTGGCCACGCAGACCACGGGAAATCCTTCATCGATGAGTGCGATGGGTCCGTGCTTCATCTCGCCGGCCGGATATCCTTCGGCGTGGATGTACGAGATCTCCTTGAGCTTCAGCGCCCCTTCCAGGGCAACGGGATAGTTGAGACCGCGCCCCAGGTAGAGAAAGTCGTTTCGCCCCTGGATGTCAGCGGCGATACAAGCAATGTCCTCTTCCTCCTTCAGGGCTTTTTCCACGCTGTCCACCACCTGGTGCATGCCCTGGAGGAGCCGCCGGCCCCGGTCCTTCTCGAGGCGGCCGCGGAAGGTGCCCAGGCTGTGGGCCAGGAGGAAGAGGGCGGCCAGCTGGGTGGTGAAGGCCTTGGTGCTGGCCACACCGATCTCCGGTCCTGCCCGGGTGTAGAGAACCCCATTCACCTCCCGGGTCATGGAGGATCCCACGGCATTCACCACGGCCACGCACCGGGCCCCCTGACGCCGGGCCTCCTTCACCGCGGCCAGGGTGTCGGCGGTCTCTCCGGACTGGGACACGGTCACCACCAGGGTGCCGGAGTCCAGTGGCGGGCAGCGGTAGCGGAACTCGCTGGCATAATCGACCTGGGTCGGAAGGCCGGCAAGATCCTCGAACCAGAAGGCCGACACCAGACCGGCATGCCAGGATGTCCCGCACGCCAGCACCACCACCCGGTCGATTCCGGAGGCCTCCTCAACGTCGAACAGGGCCTCGCCGCCTGCGGCCAGATTGACCCGGGTCAGGTCGTCGTCGATGCGTCCCATGAGGGTCTCGGCAAGGACCTGGGGCTGCTCGTGGATCTCCTTGAGCATGAAGTGCTTGTAGCCGCCCTTCTCGGCCTGCTGGAGGTTCCACTTCACCCGCACCACCTCGGACTGGACGGCCTCGCCCTCGAGGTTCATGAGGTCCACCTGCCCCGGCCCGAGGACGCCGACCTCACCGTCCCGCATGAAGATGAAGTCGCGGGTGTGCTCGAGCAAGGCGGGTACGTCCGAGGCCAGGAACGCTTCCTCCTCCTTCACGCCGATGACCAGGGGGCTCTGGTTCCGGGCACAGACGATGGTGCCGGGTTCCCGGTCATCGATGACTACCAGGCCGTACGCCCCGACCACCTGGCGCAGGGCCGCCAGGACAGCTTCCCGGAGGGTCCCCACGGTATGGCGGGCCTCGGCGATGAGGAAGGCCAGGACCTCGGTGTCGGTATCCGACCGGAAGACCCGGCCCCGGTCCATCATCGCCTGCTTCAGGGACCGGTAGTTCTCGATGATCCCGTTGTGGATGAGGGCAATGTGGCCCTCGTAGCACATATGGGGGTGGGCGTTGCGCTCGTTGACCTCCCCGTGGGTTGCCCACCGGGTGTGGCCGATACCGGTATGACCGTAGATCGGTTCCATGTCCAGGGCGTCCTGGAGATAGATGAGCTTGCCCACCCGGCGCCGCATCTGGATCTTCTGATCCCCGTCGATGACCGCGATGCCGGCGGAATCGTAGCCCCGGTATTCGAGTCGCTCCAGACCCCGGAGAAGCACCCGGGCCGCGTTAAGCTTGGAAATACAGCCGACGATTCCACACACGATGCTTAACCTTCATCCGTCTTCAAACGTTTCATGAAATACTCGAGCGTCCGGGTCAGGCCTTCCGTGAGGTCCACCCGGGGCTCCCAGCCCAGGATCTCCTTGGCCCGGGAAATATCGGGCTGCCGGACCTTGGGGTCGTCCTCCGGCAGGGGGCGGTGCACGATCTTGCTGCTGGACCCGGTGATCTCCAGCACGCGTCTGGCAAACTCCAGAATGGTGATCTCCGAGGGATTCCCGATGTTCACCGGGTGGCGCTCCTGGGAGTGAATCAACCTGTAAATGCCGTCGATGAGGTCGTCCACGTAGCAGAAGCTTCGGGTCTGGGACCCGTCTCCGTAAACGGTGATATCCTCACCTTCCATGGCCTGGGACATGAACGTGGGCAGGGCGCGACCGTCCTTGAGGCGCATCCGGGGGCCGTAGGTGTTGAAGATCCGGACGATGCGGGTTTCCACGTGGTGAAACCGCTGGTAGGCCATGGTCATGGCCTCCGCAAACCGCTTGGCCTCGTCGTAGACGCCGCGCGGACCCACCGGATTCACGTTCCCCCAGTAGTCCTCGCGCTGGGGATGGATCTTCGGATCTCCGTAGACCTCGCTCGTGGAGGCCAGGAGCAGCAGGGCCTTCTTGTCCTTGGCCAGGCCCAGGGCCTTGTGGGTGCCCAGGCTGCCCACCTTGAGGGTCTGGATCGGGAAATTCAGGTAGTCCACCGGGCTGGCCGGGGAAGCGAAGTGCAGGATGGCATCCACCTTCCCCGCCACGTGGATGTACTCCGTCACATCGTGGTGGACGAAGCTGAAACGTTCGTGTCCGAAGAGATGCTCGATGTTCCGCATATCCCCGGTGATGAGGTTATCCAGGCAGATCACCTTGTCTCCAACGGACAGGATCTTCTCGCAGAGATGAGACCCCAGAAACCCGGCACCCCCGGTGATCACGTACCGAGCCATTCGACACTCCTATCTCTGGTTGATTCTTGGTTCTTCATCGCACGAGGACCTCGATCTCGGACCCCGGTCCCACGATCAGCACCTCGTCATCGATGCGAATGACGCCGAATCCCGTCCCGAGGATCGGGTCTCTCCTGAACAGGATCCGGGATCCTTCCACCGTATAGAGGACACCCGGAGGGATCTCGACTCGATGGTTGGCCACATGGAACACGAACCGCCGGGCCACATCGTGCTCCTCGGCAGGATTCTCGGGATTCCCGGCATCATTCATATCCTCGTCCAGGTCCTTGTCCAGCCTGAACTCCAGGGATTGCCCCGAGGTCAGGGTTCGCACCACCTGGCCCCGCTTGATGACCTGCAGAGGATCTCCCCGGGCATGGTGCACGTGAATCCGATCGAAGTGGCGCTGGAAGCGGATGATGATCTCGGCCAGGCGACCCCGGATGGCCTGGTCTCCCGGCAGTTTCAGGGTCGTGGGTGTCTCCTTCAGGGAGATATCCAGGCTCCGTCCCTCCAGGATGGCGATCTCGTGCTCCTTGCCCCCGACCTTGTGGAGCTGAATCTCGGCGGTGTAACGCATGAGGATGGTGGTGAGGTCCGGAAACACCACGTCCGCCTGGGCGCCACTGCCCGTGAGCTCGATCCAGTCCCCTTCACCCACATTGGTGGTCTTATGCCGGGCATTGACCCAGGCATTGAACAGGAATCCCTTGCTCCAGCTGTGGAGGCGGACCACCCCCGAATGCCGGGTGAATCTGGGCACTCTCGGCCCCTTCCACGGCTGGGCTACAGCCGTGCCGGACATCAAGATCAGGAGAAGCATTGTGAGCCGACACCCCGGAAGGAGCCGCCTGCGTTCCGGTGTCACTGTTTTCATGGTTGATCGATACTGCGTATCGGAAGATCCCGCCGGTTTTCCTGATGTATTCCCGACGGAGAAACAGACTTTGTCGTCTCCTATCCCCTCCGACACCCCGGGTTTCGGGGCAATCTTATAACGCAATGGGCCTTACGGAAAGAAAGTTGGCGGCCGAAGCCGGCCTCGATCCCCGGATATCCCCGGTCATGGGCCCGGAGGGAGGGAAACCACCTCTGCGGCGACCTGCACGGCATTGAGGGCCGCACCCTTGAGGAGCTGGTCCCCCACCACCCAGAGGTGGAGCCCTCGGGCCACATCCGGGTCCTGCCGGCACCGCCCCACTAGCACCGACCTGCGGCCGGTTGCGGCCAGGGGCGTGGGCATGGGATCCCGGACGTAGCGAAGGCCCGGGAAGGCATCCAGGGCCGCCGTGACCCGTTCCAGGTGCAGGGCTTCCCGGGTTTCCAAGTATACGGCCTCGCTATGCGCGCGCATCACGGGCACGCGAACACAGGTGGCGGAGATCTTCAGGTCC
The DNA here is from genome assembly GCA_964485695.1 of uncultured Planctomycetota bacterium. Lineage (GTDB taxonomy): Bacteria > Planctomycetota > JAFGQW01 > JAFGQW01 > JAFGQW01 > CAZAKZ01. The sequence continues at coordinate 68,385 of CAZAKZ010000005.1, forward strand.
GGCAGGCTCAAGATCTTCCGGGTCTCCCGGGCAATCTTCCATTCCTCGCCGGTGAATCCCCCGGCCTCGAGGTCCCCCACCTGGGGCACCACGTTGAAGGCGAGAGGCTGGGGAAAGATCCGGGCCCCGGACTCCCCGCCCTCGAGCACGATCCGGGTGCCGGACTCCAGCTCCTCCATGCCCTGCACCCCGGCCCCGGAAGCCGCCTGGTACGTGGCCACCTGGACCCTCTCGAGGGGAGACAGATCGTGAATGGCCTTCAGCGGCAGCACCAGGAGGGCGGCCGAGCAGTTGGGATTGGCGATGACCTGGTGCGCCGCACCCAGGTCGCCCCGGTTCACCTCCGGAACCACCAGGGGCACGTGGGGTTCCAGGCGAAAAGCGCTCGAGTTGTCGATGACCCGGGCCCCGGCCCGGGTGGCTTCCGGAACCCACTGCCGGCTCACGGCCGCCCCGGCCGAGAAAAAGACCAGGTCCGCGCCCTCGAAGCACGAGGCCCCGAGGTTCAGGACCGGGATGGGATTCCCCTTGAAGGCCAGCGTCGCCCCGGGCTCTTGATCCGAGGCAAAGAGGCGGAGCGCCTCTACCTCGACCATTCCGCTCTCCAGGAGGGAGACAATCTCCCGCCCCACCGCTCCGGTGGCGCCCACAATGCAGACGTCCACGCTATTCCCCCTTCTTCTGCCACGGCCCCAGGCGCCGCAACCACACCAGCACGGAACCGGCCCCGAAGATGGACATGAGCAGGATGATCACGAAGGCCGCAATGGCGAGGACAATGGCCGAAGGCCCGAGAAACCAGATCAAGGAACACCTCGAAGCAGAGGGCGTCAGGAATCGCTCACCAGGAGACCTGGCATTATATACTGGATCGCAAGGCGCGCGAACGGGAATCATCAACCACCCGCATAGCGGGTTGCTTGAGGAAGCCCTGTCGAAGGGGACGTACCGTGCATTCGGGCACAGACGCTCGCCGGATTCCGGATCCGCGTCATTGCATCGCTTGGAACGCGGCCACCCTCCATGTCCGGGCGGGTAAAAACCCGTTTCTTCCTCGATTTCGCGAAGCCGGTCCGCACCGCGAAAATACAAAAATATTCGTTTTTTTAGGATTTCCGGCAATTGGCCGGCCAGCCCCTGTCCTCCGTGGTTACGAGATACTACAATCGCGGCGCGGTCGGATCGCGTTGACAATCGCGGATCCTGTGGAACTTCGCACGCGCGCACTCAATCGAGAGAGGAACGCGGCCCGTGATTCAAAAGGTTCTCATCGCCAACCGCGGCGAGATCGTCATCCGGATCCTCAAGACGTTGAAGGACAGGGGGGTCAAAGGCGTCGCCGTCTACTCGGAGCCGGACCTGAAAGCGCCCCACGTGAGCGCGGCGGACGAGGCGTATCCGCTCGGATCCGCCGCGCCCGCGGAATCCTACCTGAACCAGGACAAGCTCATCGCGATTGCCAGAGAGTCCGGTTGCGATGCGGTCCACCCGGGCTACGGTTTCCTGAGCGAGAACGCCGACTTCGCGCGCCGCTGCCAGGCCGAGGGTCTCATCTGGATCGGTCCTCCGCCCGCCGCCATCGATGCCATGGGCACCAAGTTGGAAGCGCGCAAGATCATGATCGACGCCGACGTGCCGGTGGTGCCGGGCACCGAGGGCACGAGTGATGACTACGAGGGCCTCAGGAAGTCCGCCGAGGCCATGGGCTTTCCGGTGCTGATCAAGGCCACGGCCGGCGGCGGAGGCAAGGGCATGCGGATCGTAAACAATCCGGAGGAGTTCAAGCTGTACGCCGCGGCCGCCAGCAGCGAGGCGGAAAAGGCGTTCGGCAACCCGATCATCTACGTCGAGAAATACATCGAGCGACCCCGGCACATCGAGTTTCAGATCTTCGCTGACGACCACGGCAACTTCGTTCACCTGTTCGAGCGTGAGTGCTCCATCCAGCGGCGCCACCAGAAGATCATCGAGGAAACACCCTCGCCCGGCTTCACCCCGGAGCTCCGGGAACGGATGGGCCAGGCGGCCGTCGCCGCCGCGCGCGCGGTCGACTATCGCGGTGCGGGAACCGTGGAGTTCCTCCTGGACCAGGACCGGAACTTCTACTTCCTGGAGATGAACACGAGGCTCCAGGTGGAGCACCCGATCACCGAGGAGGTGACCCACCTCGACCTGGTGCGGCTCCAGGGCGAGGTGGCCAACGGCTTCGCGCTTCCGAAATCGGCGCTGAATCCGGTGCAACAGGGACACGCGATCGAGTGCCGCGTGTACGCGGAAGATCCATCCATGAACTTCCTGCCGACGAGCGGCGAGGTTCTCCACGTCCTCCACCCCCGCGGGCCCGGGGTCCGGGTCGACTCGGCGCTCAAGGCCGGGTTCGAGGTCTCCATCCACTACGACCCGATGCTCTGCAAGATCATCACCACCGGGCGGGATCGCGAGGAGGCCGTCGGGCGCATGCGCGCGGTGCTGAGCGAGTTCGTGGTGCTCGGCATCTCCACGAACATCCTGCACCTCCAGGCCATCCTGGACACGGAGGCGTTCTGGCGCGGGGATCTCTCAACCCATTTCCTGCAGGAACACCTGCCCGACTGGCAGCCGGAGCACGTGGAGCTGCCGGACGAAGGCAAGGCCGGCCTCCTCCTGCCCGACCTGGTCGGCGTGCCGGACGGTACGTCGGTCCATTCCAGAGCCGGTCGGCCAGGCCCGTGTCCACCGTTTTCGGGCTGGCGTCGCCTTTCCTGGAAGGAGGGGTACTGATGGACCGCACATTCAAACGAGGACAAGAGATCCTGAATGTCTCCGCCTACCATGACGAGGACCGGATCACGCTCGCCACCGAAGACGGCGCCAAGGAGTTTCTCTGGGAGCAACTGAACCCGGGCGAGTATCTTCTCAAGTCCAACGGCCTGCAGCACCTCGTGGTGGTGGCGCGCAAGGGAAAGGACCGCTGGATCTGGGTGGACGGACACATTCACGTGCTCAAGGTCGTCTCCGGCCGAACGCCCGTGAAGAGCGAGGTCGAGGGCAGCCTCACGGCACCGATGAACGGCGTGGTCTTGAAGCTCCTGGTCAAGCCGGGCGACGAGGTGAAGAAGAAACAGCCGTTGCTGATGCTCGAAGCCATGAAGATGCAGCACGAGATCTTTTCTCCTCGCGATGGCCTGGTCCGGACGGTGAACTGCCAGGAGGGCAATCAGGTCGAGAGCGGCGCGGCACTCGTCGAGCTGGAGGAGTAGGATTTTTTTACTCTCTCCCTACTAATCCCGATCCCGCCCCCGGTACCGCAGGGCCTCGGCGATCTCCGCCTCTCCCACGTCCCCCCCGTCCCTGAGATCGGCCAGGGTCCGGGCCACGCGCAGGATCCGGTGATAGGCCCGGGCCGACAGGTCCAGCTTCCGGGCCGCTTCCCGCAGCAGAGCTGCGGCCGCCGGAGTCGGGGCCGCGCAGCGCAGGGTTTCTTCAGGGCCCAGATGGGCGTTGAGCACGGCGCCTGCATGCCGCTTGACCTGACGTGCGCGGGCCGCCTGCACCTGGTCCCGTGCATCAGCGCTGGTCAAACCGGCGCGGTCGCCTTCCAGGTCCTCCGGGAACACCGGCCCCACCGTCACCTCCAGGTCGATGCGGTCCAGGAGGGCGCCGCTCAGGCGCTTCCGGTATCGAAGGATGTCGCTCGTTCCACAGGTGCAGGCCCGGGTCGGATGTGTGGCGAATCCGCAGGGGCAGGGATTCATGGCCGCAACGAGCTGGAACCGGGAGGGGAACCGCATGGCGCAACCGGCCCGCACCACCGACACGGATCCCTCCTCAACGCATTCCCGCAGGGACTCCAGGGCGTCCCGCCGGAACTCGGGAAGCTCGTCCAGGAACAGGATTCCGTTGTGGGCCAGGCTGATCTCCCCGGGCCGGGGCGGGTTGCCGCCCCCCACCAGGCCGGCGTGGCTGATGGTGTGGTGTGGCGCGCGAAAGGGCGGCACGGCCCTGCCCAGGCCCCGGTCTCGGCCCAGAACCGAGGCGATGAGCGCCGTCTCCAGCTGCGCTTCGGTGTCCAGGTCGGGCAGGAGGCCGGGCATGCGCCGGGCCAGCAGGGTCTTGCCGGTGCCCGGAGGCCCTGCCATGAGCAGGCTGTGTCCACCGGCGGCCGCCACCACAAGGGCCCGCTTGGCCAGGTCCTGGCCCCGCACGTCCGCGATGTCCTCGACGGATTCTGGTTCGTCGCGTTCGGCAGCGTCCGGTCTCTGCACCACGGGCGCTTCCCCATGGACCAGGAACCGCACTGCCTGGACCAGGGTCTCCACCGGGACCACGGGCAGATCCACGTAGCGCAGCACCTCGGCCTCGTTCCCCGCCGGCAGGATCAGCCCCTCGATGTCGTCCCGCTTCCGGGCCAGCAGTCCCAGGGCCAGGGCCCCGCGCACCCGGCGCACCTGGCCGGAAAGGGCCAGCTCCCCGGCCACCAGGAATCGCTCGAGCCGGTCCGCCGGCACCAGGTTGCGGGTGGCCAGGATGCCCAGGGCAATGGCCAGGTCCAGGGAGGCGCCCTCCTTCTTGAGGTCGGCGGGGGCCAGGTTGATGAGCACCGGGCCGGTAGGCAACGGCAGATTCGAGGACCGGAAGGCGCCGAGGATGCGCTCCTTGCTCTCCCGCACCGGGGTCGTGGGCAGTCCCACGTAGGTGAATCGCTTCATGCCCCGGCCCTGGAGGACCTCGACGCAGATGCCCACGGCTTCCAGGCCTTGGAGGGCGCTTCCGAGAATCCGGACGACCAAGATCCGCCTCCTCTCCGGACACTACACGCAACGCCCCGTGAGTCGGACGCCGGCGCCGGCGGTTAACAAAAAAATTGCCCTCTGGTTCGCGCCGGAGCAATTATCTCCGTAACATCCAGTATGGATCGGGTTTGTCGCGCTGCTTGAAAGGCTACAATCTCGTAATGCCCGGGAAGTTATGGCATCCTTTCAGGGGCGCCGGGAAAGGACTATTTTTTGGCCAATCTGGCGGCCTCGAGACGCCGATTCGAACCGTATCCAACCACGGCGCCCGTGATGAATCGAGGATCTATGAACATACGGATTGCACTTTGTCTGACAGTGCTCTGGCTCGCGTCCACCCCGATGGCTCCGGCCCAGAAAGACCCGGCCGACGAAATCGTAGAGAAGGTCGCCCGGTACACCAAGATCATGGCCGATCGGGAACCTGACGCCTCCTGGACCCTCATCACCCGGCTGAAGGCCCTGGGTCCCCGGGTCGTGGAGGCCCTGAAGCCCTACCTGGAAAAGGGATCGCCCACCGTGCGTATCGCCGCGGCCGGCACCCTGATTCACTTCGGGGAAAAAGCACTGGGGCACAAAGCACTCCTGGCCCTGGCATCGAGTCCGGACCAGACCCTGGCCGCCCGCCGCATCACCCTGCGGATCCTGGGAAGCCAGGGGGACCTTTCCATTGCTCCGGATATCAAGAGCCTGATGGACAGGACCGCCGATCCCCGGATCAAGCTCGAAGCGGCCCGGGCTCTCTGGGTCCTGAGCCAGGATCACCGCCCCGCCGCCCGGTCCGTTCTCGAGGCGTTCCTGAAATCCGACGACCTGGACCTCAAAGCCGAGGGGGCCCTGGCCCTGGCGGCCTTCGAGGCGTTCGAGAAGGCCCGTCCGGTGCTGGAAGCCCTCCGGGACGAACCCAGCGAGCGCGGTCAGCTGGCCCGTTCCTATCTTCGCACCCTGAACGTCAATCGGCAGTTGCAGCGCTATTCCGTCGAGAACGCCCGGTTCGTGCCCGCCCGGAGCCGGTTCGATCTGCTCGCCGAGGTGCTCCACAAGATCGACCACTACCACCCGGATGGAGACAAGAAATCGGTGGAGGACCTTCTCGGAGCCGCGGCCAAGGGCATGCTCCGGAAGATGGATACGCACAGCACCTACCTCACCGCCAAGCAGCGGGCCGACTGGATGTTCGACCTGAACAAGAACTACTGCGGCATCGGCGCCTTCGTCAACTTCAACCAGCGCGACGTCTTCACCATCATCCGACCCATCTATTCCGGACCTGCGTACCGGGCGGGTCTCCGGACCGACGACAACATCCTCGAGGTGGACGGCTGGTCCACCCGGGATCAGGACCTGAACGAGATCGTGAAACGCCTCAAGGGTCCGGCCGGAACCCTGGTGAAGATCAAGGTCATGCGCCGCGTCTGGAAGGAACCCCGGATCATCGCCATCAAGCGAGCACGCATCAAGATCCAGTCCGTGCGGTGGGAAATGCTCCCCGGCAAGATCGGCTACGTGGAGCTGACCGGCTTCGGCGGCGAGACGTCCCATGAACTCGACGTGACGCTCGGTCGCCTCAACGCCATGGGCATGGTGGGCCTGATCCTGGATCTCCGCGACAACCAGGGTGGATACCTGCCCACCGCCATCAAGGTGGCGGACAAGTTCCTCGACCGGGACAAGCTCATCGTCTACTGGGAGGGACGGAACAAGATTCTCGCCTCGCGCGAGGAGATCCGCACCACCGAGGCCCTGACCCAGCCCGACTATCCCCTGGTCGTCCTCACCAACCAGCACAGCGCCAGTGCCTCGGAAATCGTGGCGGGGGCGCTCCAGTACTACGGCCGTGCGAAGCTCGTGGGTAGGCGGACCTACGGCAAGGGCAGCGTCCAGCAGATCCTGAACCTCAACTCCCGGCCGGGCGACAAGTTCTTCGACCGGCCCCGGCGCAACGGATGGTACGACACCGGCGAGGCCTTCACGGACCGGAACCGCAACGGCCGCTACGATTCCGGCGAGCCTTTCGAGGACCGGCCCAGGAAAAACGGTTCCTGGGACCCGGGGGAGACCTTCGAGGACCAGAACCGAAACGGGAAACGGGATGAGGGCGAGCCCTTCGAGGACACCAACAGCGACGGCGAGTACAACCCGCCCGAGGCGTACGAGGACCAGAACGGGAACGGGCGCTTCGATATCGGACCGGGGATCAAGATCACCATCGCCCGCTACTATCTCCCGGACGGCCGCTGCATCCACAAGGAGCGGAACCGCGACGGCGTGGTGGTCGAGAAGGGGGGAATCCAGCCGGACATCGAGGTGAAGCCCATGGAATGGGCGAGCTGGAAGGAGGAAGAGGTCTCAAAACTCCTCGAGGGAAACGTGTTCCGGAAATACGTGAACCAGCACTGGGACGCCCACAAGGCCCTGTTCGACCGCCTGGCCTCCTACGACCGCTACGATCACACCCGGTATCCCGACTTCGCTGCTTTCCACAAGAGTCTGAACACGCGCCTCGAGGCGGGCGACGTCCGCCGGTGGTTGCGTCTGTTCGTTCGCAGGAAGGTGATGGACCATCGTGGGCGGGAGTTCGTGGGTATCTACTTCGGGGGAGACTTCCAGGAGGACAGACAGCTGCAGCGGGCGATCGTGGAGGTCTACAATTCGCTCTCTCCCCCCAGATCCGTACGATCCATCGAGGAATACAAGCGGTTCGAGATCGAAAAGGAATGATCCCCGACCGACGGACAGCCGACAAATTGTTGAGACCTGGGGGCTACTCCCCCTCCTTGTTCCAGTTCACCCCGTCCAGAGCCGGCCCGTCCAGCGCTTCCTGAAAATCGTAGACGTCGGTAAATTCGTCCAGGCTGTCCTCCGGCCTCTTTTTCAGGAGATCGTTCTCCACCAGATTGAAGACGATTTTCCCGAAATCGAGGGTGGCTCTGACCCCCCAGTGGTTGAAGACGGCCCGGGCCAGGTACCCGAACTGCTGGAGGGCATACTCGCGAATTCCCCTGAGCAACTCCACTCCCGTGATGTGGCGGCTCTCCTCGTCCGGGAGATGGCGTCGATCCAGGGATTCCATGGTGAAATCCAGCGCGCGGAAAACAAACTCGTAGGCTTCCACCCTGTAGCGTGGGTCCTTTTCCACGATTTCTCGTAGCTTGTGCGTGAGATTCATGCTTGCTTCGTGTCTCCGCCGCCTTTCTTTCCGTCCGTCTTGCTGTTCGTCTTGCTGTTCGTGCCGGGGGTTCGCTGGCTGTTCTTGGATTTTCGCGGCCGCCCTTTCCGGCGCCTGCGACGGCCGCGCTTATTCCCCCCTTCTCTCTGTTTTGTGTCACTGCGCTTTGTGTCACCGGGCTTTGTGTCATCCCGCTTGACCCCGGCATCCGGCTTCTTGCTTTCGGCCCCGCTCCCCTGCCCGCGGTCGCGGTACCGGGGCTCGGATCGATCCGAACCCCGTCTCCGGCCGCTCCGCCGCCGAGGCGGGCGTCGTTTCTCCTCGGTGGGTGCCTCGGGCCGGGCCCGAGTCTCCGGGGTCACGGCAGGTGTGTCCTCCGGCGGGGATTCCGTGGATTTTGTTGATGCAGTGGATGCAGTGAATTCCTTGGATTCCGTGGATTCCCGCTCCTTTCCGGCCGCGGCCTCGCCCTTGGCCGCCCCCGTGGCTGGCGGCCCGGACTCTTTGTAGGTCACCACCTCGATTTGATCCAGGGGCAGGTTCAGTCGCTCGCCCGTCTCGAACAGGACAATGACCTTCTGGCTCAGGACGTCCATGCCCACGACGGTGCCCTGTTTCTCTTCCACGAGGACGGCGGCTCCGATGCGGGGCAGATTGGCCTTGAACGAGAGATAGGCGTCGTATTCGTAGCGCAGGCAGCACTTGAGCCGACCGCAACGACCGGAGATCTTGGCCGGATCGAGGGTCGTCTTCTGCACCTTGGCCATTCTCATGTTGATGGGCTGGAGCTTGGTGAGGAAACCCCGACAGCACAGTTCACGGCCGCAGTCGGCAAGACCCCCCAGGACCTTGGCCTCGTCCCTGACCCCGATCTGCTTCATCTCGATGCGGGTCCTGTAGCGCTTTGCCAGGTCCCGCACCAGGGCGCGGAAATCCACGCGTCCGTCCGCGGTGAAGTAGAAGATGATCTTGCCGCCCTTGAACGGCCGTTCCACGTCCACCAGGCGCATGGGCAGTTTCAGGGCCTGGATTCGTTCCTTGCAGAAGAGGAACTCGGGGCCGGGGCCGGTGCAGGGTTCGTTGATCGAGCCGTGGTCTTTTAGCTCCTCCTCATTGGCCTTGTGCAGCACCCACCCGACGACCTCGCGGCCCCCGGGCTGGCTGCTCTTCCCTGAAACTTTCCCAGATGTCTTTTGGGCATCGAGGACGATCTCCCCGATCTCGATGCCGCGTTCCGACTGCACCACCACCCTGTCGTTGTAGACGAGTCCGGGGGTCCGGCAACGGAACAGGCCGCGATGCTGCATCTTTCCGTACCGGATCATCAAGAATCTCTCGGGACCCTCGCGGGGATAGGAGGCGGGCGGGGTGGTGAGGTTCCGGGACGGCGGGGTGGTTTCCGGACTTTCTTCCGTCTCGTGATCTTTGGAATTCGAGTTCATATGCTGACCTCCTCCGATGAGAGAGGAGGATGGATTCTGGATCGGCGTTCCGCGTTTACCGCGGCGTCATGGATCCCTTCGGAGCCGGTAATAAGTATAGAGGCTCGCCTCGCCGGACCCAAACACGGTACGATGTAGCGCCGGAACTCACACCGCCGTGGTCGCTTAGCTTACCTTTTCTCCCCTGGAAATCGAAGCGAAATCGCCAGGTCTCCGAGCACCAGGTCCGAAGAGGCGTTGACCGACAGGGACCGGAGCGAATCCAGGGCTGATTCGAGGTGATTCTCGAATATGCCGGACGGGCTCGTCCGGACGATCCGGGCCATGTCCTGAGCCAGGTCTCGGTTCCAAGCTTCCTCGATCCCCTGACCCGCGTGCACCACCAGGAGGTCCCGAAGGACGGATATCCACGTCTCCACCACCATCCGAACCCGGGAACGGATCCCGGGATCCCGGGGATTCAGCCCGGAGTAGACGGCCTCGGCCAGGCCGAGAGGATCGGAGGTCTCTCCGCCGACCAGGGTCAGAACGTGCGATCTCATGCCCAGGTAATCCCCGTTTTCCAGGGCCAGCGCCTTGCCCGGGGACCCGCCCGAGATCAGGGAAAGGAGCTCGATCCGCTCCTCATGGAGGTCTGTCGATTGCAAGATCCGCCGGGATTCTTCCTGGGTGAGCGGTTTCAGACGGATCTCCTGGCACCGGGAGCGGAGGGTGGGCGCCAGCCCCTGAGGCCGGTCACTGGTGAGGAGAATCAGGCTCGCCAGCGGCGGCTCCTCCAGGGTCTTCAAGAGCGCATTCTGGGCCTCTTCCCGCAATCGCTCGGCGTCCCGGATCACGTAGGCGCGTCCCAAGGACCGGACCGGCTTCCGGATCGTGGTGTCGATGAGGGAGCGAACCTGATCGATGTGCAGGCCCGGAGCATCCGGATCATCCAGCAGGAACAGGTCAGGATGGGTGCCGGCCTCGACCAGGCGGCAATCGAGGCACTGTCCGCAGCCATCCCCGGGGATCTCCGGACAGAGCCGGGCTGCAGCGACCTGGAGGGCAAGACAGAACTTGCCGATGCCCTCCTCCCCGTGGATCAGGTAGGCGTGGGCAAGACGATCCGCGGCCAGGAGTCTGCGGAAGCGGGATTTGGCCTGTTGGTGCCCCACGACCGCGTCAAAGGACACGACGGACCTCCTCCTGAATCGCACCGAACACCGCGTCCTGTGATCGGGTTGCGTCGATGACGGTGATTCTCTCCGGCGCGGCCTCGGCCTGGCTGAGAAAGCTGGACCGCACCCGGTCGTGGAAGGAGGAATCCCGCTTCTCGATGCGATCCGGATGCTTGCCGATTCTCTTCATACCCACCTCAGGGGGCACGTCCAGGAAGAACACACAGTCCGGTTCGAACTCCCCGTTGATGCTGCGGATCATATCTACGGTGCCTTTGGGAACCTTGCCTTTGGGAACCTCGCCCAGGCCCAGGCCGTGAACCTGGTAGGCCAGGGTGGAATAGTGGAACCGGTCCAGGACCACGGTCTCCCCCCGGGCCAGGGAAGGGCGGATCTTCTCCTCGATGAGCTGGGCGCGGGAAGCCAGGAACAGGAGGATCTCGGTGAGGGGGCCCACCTCGCCCGTGTCCGTGTCCAGCAACAGGGCCCGGATCCGTTCCCCGGCCCGGGTCCCGCCGGGATCCCGGAAGACCCGGACCGTCCGCCCCGTGGTCTCCAGGAATCTGGCCAGTCTTTCCACCTGGGTGCTCTTGCCAGATCCCTCGGGTCCATCCACCACCAGGAACAGACCCGGGACTTCCCTGTGTTCACTAGGTGTCGCCATGACACTCCCCTTCAGAGTCCGGAAGGAGGTGCGAGAACAGTTCCTGCACGGAGGCGTCCTCCTCCAGGAGCGCCCTGGCCTGCCGGAGCATGACGGTCACCGTGGACAGGGACCGGCCCCCCAGGTAGCGGCCGATTTCCGAGGAGGTCAGGGCGAATTCCCGGCGCAGAGCCAGCGCCAGGAGGCGGCGGGGAACGAGGGCGCGGCGCACCTTCCTGGGCGACTGGAGGTCTGCCACAGTGACGCCGAAGTATCCGGCAATGCGCGCCGTGAGGCGGACGATGCGGTTCCAGTCCGGCCCCGAGTCGGGACCGGGGGGCTGAAGCGGCAAGACACCGTCCAGGGTCACGGGCCGCCGCGCCTCCCGGGCCGAGGCCACTGCGTTCAGCAGGATGGATTCTGCTGTATTGGGGTGGCCCTCACCGAGGTTCACCGCCCTTTCCAGGATCCCAGGATCCAGCCGCACGCCCCGCTTGAGCAGCCGGCTCTTCAGGTAGGCCATCAGGGTTTCGGGGCGAAGCCTGGGCAGGCGGACGACCATGCCCCCGAGAAGCCGGGAAGCGAGGGCGGGAATCAAGCCCTCGATGCCGTCCGGGGGATGGTGGGAAGCCAGAATCGTGGATTGACCGAGGACCTGGCGGCGCTCCAGCAACCGCGCAATTTCCGCCTGGGCGCCGGGGAGGGACTCCAGGGCGTGCATCTCGTCCAGGACGAGGATACGCGGGGCGTTCATCTCTTCCCGGAAGCTCTCGATACGCCTGCGGTAGAGGGTGGCACGGTAGGCCCGGCCAAAGACCGGAGCCGCCATGTACTTCACGGCCCCTGCGCCCTCCTCGGCCCGGATGAGGGCCAGAAAACCCCGCAGGAGATGCGTCTTGCCGCACTGGCTGGCGCCGTGGATCACCAGGGGATCGAACAGCGGCCGGGCATTGCGGTAGTCCATGACCAGCCGGTAGACCATGCGGTTGCCGTCATCCTGGAGGAAATCCGCCAGGTTCGCCCGCCGGGTCCGGAAGGACCGGATCCGCCTGCGCCCGGAAAAAGGACTCGCCTGGGCCACGTGGAGCCGGAGGCGGATGTCGGTTCCGGTCATGGACGCGAGGGCCGATTCGAGGAGGGGGCGGACGGTCTTTTCAAAGAGGGTACGGGAAAACTCGTGGGGCACTTCGAGGTGGAGCGTGGAATCGGCCCAGTCCAGAAGCTTCACCCCCTTGAGTCCTGCACTGACCTCCACGCCGGGGTGGCTGCGCCGCACCTGATCCAGAGCTCGGATGAAAAGCTCTTCCTTCAGGGAATATCGATGCTGGCGAGGCGGTTCCCCCTTACTACCCATGGTAGAGGAGGAGGGCGGACGCTGTATCGGTTCCCGGCTGGAGGGCGAAAGACCTTGCATGAACTCCCCGGCCCCCTCGAGATCCTCGGAACGCCCTGACGGGATGGTACGGCCTCATGGTTTGAGCCGGGTAGGAAACCCGACTCACGTCGTCCAGCGAGACGATCCCTGATCTCGATTCGATTTCCCTTGCGATTCGGAATGATTTTCCAGGTGTGGATGCCACCTGGATGCCCTGGAAGAATCAGCCCGATTCCTCTCGTATCCAATACGCCGGATCCGTCGATCCGGGCATCTCTAGCTACTTAGTTCCTGTTGCCCTTGCTACCGGTTCCACCCCGGAGAAACTTCGTGAGCCCCGGGTGGTCCGGGTGTTCCTCGAGGGCGGCTCTGGCCTCGGCCTCGGCCTCCTCGGGGCGCCCCATTGTACGCAGGATCTTTGCTCTTTCCAGCCTGAGGTCGGGAAGCTTCGGTTTCTCCGAGGGCTTGGAAGAAGCGGTCTCCTCGGTCAAGAGGATGGCGAGATCGATTTCGTCCAGGGCCTCGACGTGGTTTCCGATTCCCGTGAGGGCCCGGGCCAGGCGTTCATGGATCCTGGCCACGAAGGGGACGACCTGGTTGGCCTCGCGAAGAAAGGGCAGGGCCCGCGAAAACAGGCCCTCCCGGACCAGATGGTCGGCCAGTTCCAGCCGGTGGTGGACGTCCCTGGCCTCCAGACCCACAAAGGCCTCGATCTCCTTCCGGGCCGCCTCCTTGTCCCCTTTCTGTCCATGGAGTCGGGCCAGCTCCAGGTAGGGATTTCCTTGCCCCACATACCTCGGGAACAGCTTCTGGGCCGCTTGCAGATGGGCGATGGCCCCGTCCACATCTCCCTTTGCCTCGGCGAGTCGAGCCAGGTTCAGACGGAGGTAGAACTCGTCCCGGCCCAGATGTCTGGCTTTCTCCAGGTATTTTGTCGCCCTGTCGGTTCTCTTTTTTCGCAGCGCCAGCTCACCGCGCAGGGCCAGACCCGAGGGATCTTTCGGATTCCGCGCCAGCAGGCGTCCGAGAGCCGCTTCACAATCGACAACCTTGTCAGGTCCCTGCTGGAAGTGGTACCACCCCACCACCCGCAGGGCCTCGAGGTTGCCCGGGTCCAGGGCGAGGGTTTCCCGGGCATTCTCGTACGCCTTGCGGGAGTAGAACGGCTGGATGTGCTGGCCGGCAAAGCGCTCCCGGAGATACGCGGCAAAGGCCTTGTCCAGGTCCTCGACCGTCATGCCGAGCACCTCCTTGAGGACCTGGCGCGTGGTGTTGCCGCGGGCATAGCTCCTGAGCATCTCGAGGATCTTCTGGAATCCCCCCTTCTTACTGATGAGGAACTCCACGAGGTGCAGGCTCTGGAGGTACGCGAATGCGACACGAGAGGACCGGAACAGGCCGTCCAGGTCCTTGACCGAAACCAGCGCCTTGTTTGCCAGGGCGTTGTGGAGTTTCTCGTCCTCCACATCCTCCCAGACCGGATTCCGGCACTTTTCCTCGTACACGCTCAGGCCTTCCGTGAGCCATCGGGAGACCCGGTAGTTGCTCATCTGCAACGTGACAACGTGGGCGAACTCATGCCAGAGGGTGGCCTCCCACACGTACGAACCTAGGGGCAGTGCCCGCGGGGAGTTCATGGTGATCACCTGGCCGAAACAGGCCCCCAGAACGCCATAGATGCCGGGCACCCCCACGGTGCGCACCGCGAAATCCTTTTGCTTGCTGAAAAACTCCACCCGGATGGGTCCCCTGGGCGTGAAACCGTACTTCCGGCTCAGGTCCTTCAGGGCCGCGTCCAGGGTCTTCTTCAGGTATCGCTTGAGGATCGGATTGTCCTCGGAGTGGATCCGCAAATGAAAAGGGCCCCAGGCATGGACGATGAACTCATCCAACTGACCGAAGAGTTCCAGCATGTTGTGGCGCCAGGGATGGTCATCTCCGAAGGGGTCGCCGTCCCGGGCCAGGCGAAGCGCCTCGAGGGCCTCCTTTTCCTTGCCGATGTGGAGGGCAAATCGCCCGAGGTTGTCCCACGCCTGCCACAGCTTCGCATCGACGCGGGTGGCGCGTTTGGCGAAGTCGTACGCTTCCTCGTAGCGGCGCAGGTTACCGAGAACCTCGGACACGATGTTGTAGGCCTGGCCGTAGCCCGGATCCAGGGCCAGCACCCGCTTCCATTCCGCCTCGGCAGTCGGGGTGTCTCCAAGAATGTAGTGCAGGCCCCCCAGGTAGCTGCCCACCTCCTTGTCCACCGGATTGACCGCTCTTGCCTTCAGGAGGATTGCCTTTGCGCCCTCGAAGTCCATCTTGTCCAGGGCGAAGTAGGCCTTCAGGCAGAGGCCGTGCACCAGGTTCGGATTCACGTCCAGGGCCTTTTTCAAGGCCGCCCGGCACCGGGGGTGCTCCATGCGCGCCAGATAGATGTCCGCCAGAATCCCATGGATGTCGGCCTGGTTGGGATTGTGGCGGAAGGCTTCCTCCCGCAGGGGCATGTAGGCCGGGTTGGAGCCATACACGTGGTGGTTTTCCAGGTAGAGCGTGAGGAGGCTCTCGTACGCGGGGTAGAGTTTGGAATCGCCGTATTCCTCGTCCTGCAGGGCCTCCAGGAACACCTTGCTGGCGTCGACCAGCCGCCCCAGCCCCTGGTAGCACCAGCCGAGATACAGCAGCGCCACGGGTTTCCGGATCACGCGTTCCGCGGCCACACGCTCGGGAATCCTGAAATGGCGCCGGGCCTCGTCCGGCCGGCCCCGCCAGGCCAGAAGCTGGCCCAGGCGCGCGTGGGCCTCGAAGTCGTCCTTCCGCGCCTTGAGAACGGTGCGGAACTGCTTCTCCGCCAAGTCGAGCTTCCCCGTGAGGAACAGGACCTTCCCCAGGTTGAGGCGATAGGCCCGGGTCTCCGGCCACCGGGCCACGAGGCCCTCCAGGAGCGACCGGGCCTCCTCGTAGCCGCCGGTCTCCAGGAGGGTCCGGGCCAGGCCGTACCGATCCGCCCGGCTATCGGGGTCCTTCTTCAGGGCGCCCCGATATGCTTCCAGGGCCTTGCGGTACTTGCCTTCCTCCAGGGAGATCTCCCCCACGCCCCAGTCGGGCTCCTCGTCGGGATCCTGGGGTGTTGCCTCCTGAGCCCCGGCCCCCAGGGCGAGGAGAAGCCCGATCAGGCCGAGCCAGAAATAGAGAGTATTGCGTGTGTCCATGGGGTGGACCGTCTTTCAGGCACCGGTTTTCCCTGTTGCCGTTCAGAGGAATCTACGGAATCCGCCGCCCTTTTCCTGAAGTATACCCACCGATCCCGGGGCAGACCCGGGATCATCGCATCGATTGGAACCTCAACTGCTTCCAGTAGCCCTTATTGAACCAGAGGGTGTAAATCAGGGCAAGGAGCACATTGAACAGGCTGTAAGCCAGGTAGACACCCCACACGGGATTCGTGAGCGGGGCCTTGTGGGCGAGGAGGTAGGCCACGGGGAGCTGCAGGATCAACACGAAACAGAGGTCGATGAGCATGGGGGCTCGGGTGCTCCCGGCGCCGTTCAGGGCCTGGGAGAGCACCACGGTGAAGGCGAGAAAGAGGTAAGAGGGGGCGATGATCTTGAGGAAATAGGTGCCATATTCCACCACCTTGGGATCCTCGTTGAAGAACCGGATGATGGGCTCGGCCCAGGCGATGAAGGCCCCGCCGATGGCCCCCATCATGGCCACGTTCAGGGTAATGGCCACCCAGGTCGCGGCCACGGCGCGGTGCGCCTTGTCGGCGCCGAGGTTCTGGCCCACCAGGGTGGCAGCGGCTGTTCCCCAGCCGAGAGCGGAGAAGAGGGCCAGGATGTCGAGGCGAATGGCCACCCCGAAGGCGTCCAGTGCCGCCTGACGATCGGTATCGTCAATGACCACATCGGTGATGATCCAGGTGAGTCCCACGACGGCCAGAACCCGGATCACGAGCTGACCGCTGGCCGGAACGCCCAGACGGCAGAGGTCGAGGAGGATGCGTGGATGGGGAAGCAATTCCCTCAGGCGCAGCCGGAGCGGGGAGTCCCGGTTCCAGAGCAGGTAGAGTCCCCAGACGGAACCCACGATACGGGAAAGGACCGTGGCCCAGGCCGCTCCGGCCACGCCCATGGGCTTGAAGGGCCCAACGCCGAAGATGAACAGGTAGTCCAGCACCATGTTCAGGACGTTGGCCGTGGTGAGGATGACCAGGGGCCAGATGGAATCGCCCACGCCCCGCTGCGCGGCGGTGATCTGCATCAGCAGGAACATGGTGATGGTGCCGGCGGAGACGATCTTCAGGTAGTCCACCGCGTCGCTGCCCACCGTGCCGGTGGCACGAAAGAGGGAAATGAGATCCTCGGCCACGACGAAGAACCCGATGCCCAGGGCAATGCCGGAGAAAATGCACAGCATCATGCCCTGGTTGGAGATCCATGCCGCTCTTTCGCGATTCCCGGCGCCGTAGGCCCTGGAAATGAGGGCGATGCTGGCCGTGGCCAGGCCGTTGTAGAAGACCATGGGCACCATGTTGATGGTGGTGGCGAGGTGAACCGCCCCCATGGCGCCGGGGCCGACCGGAGGCGGCCCCTTGGCCACCATGAACATGTCGACCAGGTTGAACAGGGCGTGGCCGGCCATGCCGATGACCAGCGGCAATCCAAACCTGAGAACGTTCCCCAGGGTGGTGCCCCGTGTCAGATCTCCTCTTGTCATTGTATCGTTCAAACCCCCGTGGGTGGACGATCGGGCTCCCTGGAGTCCTCAGGGTGAAAGCAAGAACAACTTCCCATTCTGACTTCCCCTCTTCGGGTCACGTGCCTTGTCGTGGGACCGTCGAGGAGATTGCCGGAATGTCCGGACGGTACCAGGGATTATAGATCCAATCCGGAGAAGTTCAGGGAGATGTTCCGTCCGGCGGACCCGCATACAGGGGAAGAAGGATATCGACCCGGGTTCCTCCCTGCTCGACATTGTGCACCCGGACGTCCCCGCCATGGCTCTGGAAGATCCCCCGCGCCGCGCAGAGGCCCAGGCCCGTTCCCTCGCCGACCTCCTTGGTGCTGAAGAAGGGGTCGAAAATCCGCGTCAGGTTTTCTTCCGAGATCCCTGGACCGTCGTCGAAAATGGAGATCTTGACCCGGGAGGAATCCTGGGTCACCTCGACCCGGATGTGCCCCCCCTCCAGCACGGCATCCCTGGCATTTGCCATGACGTTGAAGAGCCCCCGGGCCAGCTGGCTGGGATTGCCCATGACCACAACGGGACGATCGGCTCCGATCACCTCGATGGTGGCCTTCTTCAGATCGAGATCGTTCCGGAAGAGAACCAGATTCAGCTCCAGGAGGCCGAGAATATCCAGGGGAAAGGGATCCCCCTCTTCCCGGGTGGAGAAATCGAGGAGAGCGTCCACGATGCGCTTGCAGCGCAGGGCCGAGGATTCGATCCTGTCCAGGTTGTCCAGAGCCAGGTCCCGGTCCAGATCTCCGTTCTTCAGACTCCGGATCATGAGCTGGACAAAGCCAAGCACCCCCTGGAGGGGATTGTTGATCTCATGCGCCACGCCCCGGGCCAGGCGCCCGATGGCAGCCTCCTTTTCCACCTGAACAGAGAGCTCCTGGTCTTTCTGGAGCACCTGGATGCGGTGGGTCAGGGATTCGATCCGGGCCTCGAGGCTGGCAACCAGTTCATCGGTGGTATTCACGTCGACGGTAATCCCCCCAAATCCGGGCCGCGTTATACCATATCCAGTGACTTGAAGACCCGGTTCTTGATGTCCTCGAATTTGAACGGCTTGGCAATGAAATCATCGGCACCGGCCGCGAGGACTTCCTTGGTCTTCTTCCCCTTGAGAAGACCGGACATGATGATGATACGGGTGTTCTTGACAGCAGGATTCTGCCGGATCAGCTGGGTCACCTCCAGACCGGTCACGTCTCCCAGGTTGTAGTCCAGCAGAATGAGATCCGGTTTGAAATCCACGGTGACCATGCCCGCTTCATACCCGCTGTGGGCGACCTTCAGTACAAAGAGACCCAGTTCCTCGAAGTCCTGCTCCAGAATCTCCGTCAAGCTCTTGTCGTCATCCGCGATGAGGATGCGCCTCCTGTGCGTCCCCTCCAGGCTCTTCATGGGGATGTCGTACTTGCGCATGAAATTGACGAGGTTTTCCCGCGGAATCCGGCGGTCCTTGGAGCCGGGAATCTTGTACCCCTTGAGTTCGTTCGACTCGAACCACTTGATCACGGTGCGAATGGTGACGTTGCAGATCTTGGCCACCTCGCCCGTTGTGAAGACTTCTTTGTTCCACATGGATTCCCTGGCGATCCTCGGGATCGCCCCTCACCTTCCGGCCTGGGTTCACCCGTCCGTTTCACCCATCGGCCAATCGGGTCTCGAAGGGTAGAGCCGGCTAAGTCAATTTATACAGTTTATAATAATTTATAAACCTCAAATACTACTCATACTTCGTATATCTGCAATTTTTTACCCTTATCGGCACCCCCGGGCCCGGTACCTGCACCTCGAGCGAGGCCGGATTTCACCGGGCCGATTCCGATCCTGGCATGGTATTTTTAACCTTCTGGTATATAATAGGTAATAGTATTCTCCCCGTGGGGCGGCGGCGGGAAAGGTCGGAAATTTCAAGGGGAGAATCGCACGAAACTACGGACAGGTGGACTTCCGGCCCGTGGGTAGAAAAACGATGGTGGGCGATACTGGACTTGAACCAGTGACCTCCACGATGTCAAC
>CAZAKZ010000006.1:0-86386 GCA_964485695.1 uncultured Planctomycetota bacterium
TAAGGTCGATGGCCATGCCCCAGCGGTATCCCCGGCTGTAGTCGTGCTCGTCCCAGAGGGCCACCTCGGCCACGTGCGGGCCCACGTGCCGGGCGAAATCGGGGTGTTTCTCGTAGTGGGTGAGGGTCGCCTCTCGGATGAGCAGGCCGGAACGCTTCCGCGTCTCCCGCCTCCCCACCCGGGTGTCCATGGCGTGGTGGTCCTGAGTCGTGGCCAGAAGACGGAAACCGCCGGTGGTTTCCACCTGGAGACCCAGGGCAAAATCCATGGAGTCGGTCGTCCGCAGGGGGTAGGTGTCGGTGCCGGCGCCCCCGGCCACCCGGCCCCCGTGCCTTCTGCCCTGGCCGAGCCATACCGTCACCGTGGCCGGTGCCTGGCCGGGCTGGATGAAGGCGGGAATCACCACCTCGCCGCCCTTGTGGACGAGGCGCACCTCATCGCCGCTGCGGGCCAGCCCCAGGCGCTTTGCCGCCTCGGGGGAAACCAGGGCGGCGTTGTCCCAGGTCAGCTTGGTAATCGCCTCGGGGAGTTCCTGGAGCCAGCCGTTGTTGGCGAAGCGCCCGTCGTGGATCTTGGGATCTCCGGCGAACACCACCTCGTACCAGCCGAAGTCGGCCGCCTTCCACGTCCCGGCCAGGCGGTCCAGGCCGGCGGCGAGGGCGCCGGCGCTCGGCGTGGGCGATACGCGCTCGAAGCGGCTGCCGGCCACGAGACCGTCGTGGAGGGCCCTTCGCCAGATCTTCTCGAAATCGGCGGTGTCGTGCTGTCTACGCAGGGTCTCGCGGAGGATGTCGTATCCAGTCTTCTCTTCACCCACCAGAAGGGAGATCAATTCCATCGGCGTTTTCCCGCCGTAGAGGGGGGCGATGAGGGGCTGGGTCAGGCCGTGGGTGCCGTCGAAGGCCCGGGCGTCCCCCCACGCCTCGAAGGCATGGGCGCGCGGGAGGCTCCAGTCGCACAGCACCGAGGTCTCGTTGTCGAACAGGCTCAGGTGCATCGCGGTCTTCACCCGGGACATGTTTTCCGAGAAGTCCACGTCCGCGGGCGCGTCGAAGGCCGGATTGCCGCCCAGGAGGACCAGGGTGTCCACCTTGCCCACGGTCATCTCCGCTGAAAGGGCTCGAATCGCCTCCACGTGGGTCGGCCTGTCTTCGTCCGGTTCGGCGACGTGGTCAACGGTCTTTCCCACGTTGCCGAGGGCCGCGTTCATCAGGTGGATGAGGGCGTGGACCTCGGCCGGCTGCCGCGATCCGGCCGTGACCAGGCAGGTGCCGCGGTGATGCAGGAGATCGGCGGCGAGGCCGGCGGCGTACTCGGCTTCCACGGATACATCTCCGAGTCGTCTCACGGCTCGATCCAGTGCAGCCGACATGCCGGGGATCTCGAGACCTTGCTTCTTCAACTCGGCCATGACCTTGCACACCACCACCGGGATGTTGCCCGAGGCGGCGATGTGACGGTGGTCGGCCATGCCACCGGCCAGGGACCAGGTGCTCTCGATGACGTGGAGTCGGTTCATGCGGTCCTTGACCGCGGCGCGGCCAAGAGCGAAGTCGCGGGCGTGTTTCAGGGCCGCCGGGTGCGCGTCCAGGAAATCGGGATCGAAGGCCGCGATGATCCGGGCGTGGCCCAAGTTCAGCAGCGTGCGATGGGCCTTACCGAAGGCCAGGCGCGCTCCCTCCCTCTCGTTGTCCCGGGACAGGGCCTCGTATTCCACCCATTTCGCCTCCGGGAACATGACCAGAAACCGGTCCCGTACCCACCTGAGAGTCTCGGAGGACGAGGCCTCGCTCAGAATCCGGAGGCCCACACCCCGGTTTGTCTTCAGGGCGTTCATGTGGCTCCTGGCAAACTCGCCGAAGGCCTTCCAGGTCGAAGTCTTCCTCCCGTTCTCGCCGCGCCTAACCACCCACTGGCTGCGGTCCGGATCGTACATCTCAAGGATCAGCGCCTGTTCCTGGGCCGTGGTGGCGCCGCGATTCTGTGGATGGCCGGGATTGCCCTCCACCTTGACGGGGCGGCCGTCGTAGCTGGTCACCAGGAGGCCGCTGCCCACGCCGCCGAGATCGTAGGTGGTGGCGTAGTGCTGGGCAACGCCGGGCGTGCGGCCGTCGGGGCGGTTGGCGAAGGGCAGGATGTTCTCCTTCGGCCAGCGGCATCCGGCGAGGCCTGCCATGGCCAGGGAAGCACCCATGACCTTCAGGAAGTGACGGCGTGAGGTGCTGGAGAACGCCTCGATGCCTCCGGGAAACTCCTTGTGGAGGAACTCCTTGAACTCGGGCGTCTCGGCGAGGTCGTCCAGGCTGCGCCAGTAGGCCTTGCCGTGGGTATCGGATTCTTCTATCGGTGGCATGTCGAGCAATCGGTCGATGGGTCGAGGTTCAGTTCCTTGCGAATCCGGGCTCCGAGAGCAGCCGGGTCCCCTGCCTTCCAGGCCATATCGGTGATGCGGTCCAGAGGCCTCAGATGGGATTCCGGATTGCGGTGGCAGTCCAGACACCAGCCCATGCTCAGGGGTTCGTGCTGGTAGACCACCTCCATCTTGTCGACGCGGCCGTGGCACGAGGCGCATCCGACACCGCGCCGAACGTGGGCGCTGTGGTTGAAGTAGACATAGTCGGGAAGATCGTGGACGCGAACCCATTCGATGGGGCTGCCGGTCTCGTAGCTCTTCCGGAGAAGCAACAGCTTTTCGCTGGTGTTCATGATGTTCTTGTGGCAGTTCATGCAGGTCTGGGTCGGCGGCAGAGAGGCTTTGGCACCGTCCTCGACCGTGTTGTGGCAATACCGGCAGTCCAGGCCGAGGTCCCCGGCGTGAAGGGCATGGCTGTAGAGGATGGGTTGTTCCGGAGCGTAGCCCACGTCCGTGGTTTTCGGGGAGGCCCCGTACGCGACCAGGATCGTGACGTAGAGGACACCGAAGAGGACGGCGATGGTGAGGGGAGGACGAATGCTGTTCGTCCATTTTGGAAAGACAAACCGGTCCATCGTGGCTTGAGTGCTCTTGCCCGGAGGTTTCATGAATCGTCCCGGTTCAGGCTTGGATCCGATAGCCGACCGAAGTGGTGGCCTCATACTTTGCAGAATCCGGAAGGGGGATTCAAGTCAAATGCGGTGCAGAAACAATACAGAGCCGTCTAGCAACCTGTGTATAAACTCTCACGGACCCCAATCGGTCTATCTTGATGAAACTGCAAAAATAGTAAATATTTAGATAATTTGCCGGGCCCTGGACTTCAAGGAACTGCCCCTTGAAAAAAAGGAGAAATGCGTTTTTTTCATGTGCAGGGAAAACCCGGACAAGCCGCTTTGGACGCGCCGGGATCCCGTTTGCCCGGCGTCCTGACAGATGTCTGCAAGCCGTTGATTTTTAGCCGGTTACATTTGGACTGAGCGATGCGAGATGCCTGAAGATCGCCGCTTCGGAGGAATCTGGACCTTCGGTTTCGGCACCACCCTGGCCATGTGGAGCGTGGGGTACGTCTCCCGTCTCCCGCCGGCGTGGATCTCCAACCGGCTTCTGTTCGTCCTCTTGCTGGCCTGTGTCATGGGCGGCGGTTTCCTGGCCGGTCGCTATTTGCCCGGGGGCAAGCTGGCCGGCTTCTATTCCGGCCTCGTGGCCGGGGTTCTCAATCTCCTCCTCCTCGGGGGTCTTCTCACCGGTGGCCAGCCCGACGGGGCAACTCCCTCGGTCCTGGTGTGGGTGCCGGGTTCCGTGATCTTCACCGCAATCCTCTCCACCCTGGGAAGCTTCGCCGGAGCGCGCTTCCGCAGCGAGGAGCCGGGGGCCCCAAACTGGCCGTGGGCCTCGTGCATCGTGGTGGCCGCCACCTGTCTCCTCCTCCTCGTGACCGGAGGTCTCGTCACCGGCCTGGAAGCAGGCCTGGCCGTGCCGGACTGGCCCAATACCTATGGTTCCTTCATGTTCCTCTATCCCCTGTCCAGGATGACCGGGGGGATCTACTACGAACACACCCACCGTCTCTACGGAACCCTCGTGGGTCTGGCCGTGGTGGTGCAGACCCTCTACCTCTGGCGGGCCGACCGGCGGCGCTGGATCCACGGCCTGTCCTTCCTGGCCCTGTTCATGGTCGTGGTCCAGGGCATTCTGGGTGGGCTTCGCGTCACGGGCCGCCCCACGTTCAGCCAGGCCGCGGAGGATCTGGCTCCCAGCATCTCCCTGGCCGTCCTGCACGGAGTCTTCGGCCAGATCATTTTTTGTATCCTGGTTTCCCTGGCCGTGGTCACGACCCGGTCCTGGAAATCCGACATTCAGGCCATCAGAGCGGGGTCAGCGGCCACGGATCAGAAGCTCTCGAGGGTGTTCATCGCGGCCCTCCTGGTGCAACTGGCCCTGGGCGCCCTGGTGAGACATATATATATGGGAGTCATGATTCACGTCACCGTGGCGGTGGGGGTTCTCATCCTGGGTGCCGTGGCCGGGCTCCGGGCCTGGGGCCTGGAACACAGCCCGGCCCTCCTCAGGCGAATGGGGAAGATCCTCCTGATCCTGCTGGCCGCGCAGTTGCTCCTCGGTTTCGGGGCGCTCATCGTCTCCGGCAGCCTGGGCGGCCTGGTCTACGACATGCGGATCCAGGTGCCCATTACCAGCGCACACCAGATCCTGGGCGCGCTCCTGCTGGCCATGGCCGTCGTCCTCACCCTCTGGAACCACCGGCTTCTGAGGAGGCCGGGTGTGGAGTCGTGACGTCGTGCCGGACGTGGACGTGTGTGGCTTCCTTCTCTCCTTCAGTTCCCATCCAGACCCTTGCTATGAGGAGCAAATAGCCGGAGAATGGAGTGCGCGTTTTCGCATTCGGGGTAGACGAACACGATCCGAAACGTGGGCCTACTGGCAGCCGGATAGAGTTTTCTGATTGGACGGCAATAATATCGACGTGAATATCGACGTGACCCAACTGACCCACACGCGCAGGTTCGTGCTATGAACGATTATATGAATGTAGCACGTTCAGGCGAGAGTTTATCCACAGGCTCATATGCTGGATAAGGCAAGTGCCAAACCGATCGTCTCGAGGCCCGCACTTCACAACTGATCGAATTGCGTCTCTTCTCCCCTGGCTGGAGGCCGCCGCTATCGTCGTCCTGCAGGCGTGCCTGCTTCGCGGCTTTACCAACCAGCTTGCCGTGAATCCGGTCGATGAGGCGAGGGTTCTGTATCAGTGGCCAGCGATTCTCGTCGGCCACTGGAGTGAGGTCAACCTCGCTATTTCGCCCGTAGTCTCGACGGTCTATGCGCTTCTGCGCGCAATCATACCCTCGGTGCAGCCCCTGTCGGATGTGGTCTTCGTCGGCTGCGCGATCGGCAGCCCCCTTGCAGTGTGGTGGATGCTGCGGGCCGTGGCGCCGTTTCCTGCACCATGGATCGCTGCCTGCGTCTGGGCCACGGCGGAGCCCGTTCTCCATTTCGAGCAACTCGCGGTCCGTCCCACGACCTACTTGTTTTCGAACGTCATCTACATCACGGCACTCGGCTTTGCATTTCGTGGAAGACGGGTGTGGGCCCTCTCCCTCGGCCTCATCGCGTGTGCGAACCGCGCGGAGTTCACTCCTTGGCTACTCCTCACGGTGTTGATGACTGCGTGGCTGTCGTGGCGCCGGCGCCGGCTCTCACCGGCGTGGATTGCGGCGGTTGTCTTGACGGCCGGTTTCTTCGTGTTCCAGCAAGTGCATCCGTCGTGCCGGGGAAGATTCTGGTATTCGTTTCAACAGCACTACGGTCTCGGGGCGGCTGAACGACTGGGGTGGGAAGACACTTCGAGGGGATTCCACGAGGGACCGGCCGTCACCGACGCCAATTTCCCGGGCGTCGGCTCGGTTGTCGAGGCTGCGAAGGTGAATCCACGGGAATTCCTGGCGCATCTCTTGCACAACATCGCACTCGTTCCGGGAGCCATGTCAAGCGTCCTGCTAGGCATTACATACCCTGTTTCTCCAACGCGCTGGGCGTTTCTCCTGGCCGTGGGTTTGCTGGCCTGCGTTGGATTATGGCGGGGGCGACGGTGGCTCGGTGTACGCCTGCGTCGGCTCCCTGTTGAAGGGCGAGTCGCCTCAGCGATCTCGTTGTATGTGATGGTCGTCTTGCTGGTGGTCCGTCCAAAGGAGAGCTATTTATTTCCGTTCCTCACCCTCTGGCTTCCTTTGATTACGCTCTTGGCCTGGGCTGGATGGCGCTCGCTCGGTTCGATCGCCCGTAGTGTGCGCCGATGGCGCGTCGGCGTTGTGCTTGTCGTGGTGGTGCTTGTGGCAGCGCCGTTTTTGCCGCGGCGTTTTCCAGTGATTGCGGGAGAGCACCGAGGGGTGCGGGAAACCCTCCTGGCGCTCGAGCGTTTTCACGTGCCGAGGGATGCTCGATTGCTCACTTTCTTCGGGTGGGCCGTGGTAAGGTATGGCGACCGGGACACGAACCTCGTCGTCAACTTCGAGGATTACGTTCTCGGGATTTCCGGATCAGATTCACTCCAGCGTCTCATGGGGAGTGGGGATCTCGACTACGTCCTGTTGCCCTGGCTTTTGGTCGTCAAGTCCGGCCCTCTGTCCGGGATCGTCTTTTCGGAGGTCGGGCGTCCACAATGGGAACTGGTGGGTTTTACGTCCAGGATGATGTGCTACCGGAGGGTACAATGAACCGGCTGGCATGGATCGTGATCGGGATCACGGTGATCCTCGTCGGGTGCACCGGCAGCGAGCAGGAGTTGATCCGTTTCCTCAGGGAAGGAACTCCTCAGGAACGCGCTGGCGCGGCCAGAACGCTCGCGGAGTACGGCCCAGATGCCACACCGGCGGTCCTGGTTCCGCTTCGCGAGGCGCTTTCGGATCCAGTCGCGCGTATCCACGCTGCATCGGCTCTTGGAGAGATGGGCGCGGTCGCGCGGCCTGCGCTGCCCGATTTGCTCCGTGGAGTGGACGGTCCGGAATCGATATTCCGCGCCGTCGCGGTCTGGGCCGCAGTGCGCATTGACCCGGCGGATTCCCGGGTATGTGCGGTCCTCGAGCGTCTCAAGACGAGCCCCGATCTCTTCATGCGCAAGGTGGCCGAGGCCGGGCTTGGCCGTGGACAAAATTGAGGAGGTTTGAAGTCCGTTGAAAATCCGTGCAAATCGGTCACCCTGAAAGCATAAGTCTGTATGTTCACCATGAAGCGTACAATTTTGGTCACGATTTGCCTGGCTTCCTGTTTGTGCTTTGCGAAATCCGGATCCTGTTGCCGCTACAACGTCCGAGATATTGGATTTGTTGACATCAATCCCAGACCATACCGCCTGTACGGTTTTATCAGGAATGACACACCCCTTGAAAGGGTGGTAGCTCTGAAACAGACCGCACAGATTGTACTCCGGGAAAGTAATATCCTATACAAGACAATCAATATCGACGAGGAGAAGGACCATCCCGCTCTGGTGTATCTGTCCATCCGGAACATAGATTCTTTTCCCTCTGCAATACTGGTTTCCCCCTGGGGGAGTTCGCTGTTGTTACCTCTGTCGAACAGTGAAAGCACGTTCAAGGACAGCCTCTGGAGTCCCCTGGAAAGTTCGGTGTCCTCCCCATTTCGGAGGGAGATCTTGAAGCATGTTGTGGAAGCATACTGTATCGTTCTCCTGGTGGAGGGAAAGGAAGAAGAGGCCAACAGAAAAGCCCTGTCAGTCGTGAAAAACGTTGTTCACGAAATAACCGGGATGATGACTCAGCAGATAAAGAAAATTGAAAAGCCTCCCATCATCCGGACCCTCTCCAGGAATTCGTTCATGGAAGAGAGGACTTTGCTCTGGAGTCTGGATATACCGATAGACGAGATCGATGAACCGTGCGTTGCAGTGATCTACGGGAGGGGCAGGCGAATCGGCCCGGTGCTCAAGGGAGAGCAGATCACAAACAGCCGGGTCAACGCCATCATGTCAATACTTGGTCTTTCCTGTGAATGCAGTCTCGATAAACGCTGGACTCTCGGGCCTCTGATTCCCCTGAAGTGGGAGGAGGAAATCAGGGCCAAGATTGTGAAGCACCTGGGATTTGATGCAGAAAGTCCCATGGTCAAGAGAGAAATCACCGGGATTTTATCGCTGGGATCGGCCCCCTATGTCGGCGATACAGAAATTCAGGCCTTCACGGTCAACGCCGGAAGCAACGCCATGGAGATTTTTCAGTTTGACAAGGATATGGCTGCAGCTAGAATCTCGCCGGCTCGATTTCGCGAACTCAATTCCCCGGAAAAGCCGCCGCCTCAGGAAAATACCATTCTGACGACTCTGATTATTCTGGGAAGCGGATCGATCCTGGTGGTTCTTGCCGTCGGAGTATTCATCTTGCTACGAGGGAAATGGAGGTCGAGCTGAGAATTCTTCTTCTTATCCTCCGGGAGATGTTCCACAGGAAAACGCATTTCTTCCTCGGTTTCATGGCCATCTTCACCGCAGTGTCCCTCATCGTCGCCTTCATTACCGCCGGTGAAGCTTCAAAACGCGAGACAACGAGGTTGATGAGGGACCTGGGATACAATCTCCGTATCATACCCGGGAACACCGACATGGAGGATTTCTGGAAGGATGGCTTCTCGAAATTCTCCATGCCCGAGAGCTGTGTTCAAAAGCTGAGTTCATACGCAGGACTATCCATTTCTCACCTGACACCTGTATTGCAGAAAAATATCACCTGGAGAGAAAAGGAATTGATCTTGACCGGACTTGGACCGGAGGCTTCATCGCCAGGAAAAAAGAAATCTCCCATGGTATATTCCATTGATCCGGGCACGATATTCATGGGACATGAGCTTGCAAAGGCCCTGATTCTGAAGCCGGGTGAGACGGTCAATATATCCGGGCATGATTTCCGGATCGTCAAGTGTCTATCAGAAAGCGGAAGCCTGGATGATATTCGGATTTTTGCCTGCCTGGAAGATGTCCAGAGATTGCTGAAAATGGATGGGAGGATAAACGAGATCAAGGCCTTGAAATGCCTTTGCCCCGTCGGAAGCGGGGGAGAAACCACTTCACTCCAGGCGTTGCGTGATCAAGTGGGCCTGGTTCTTCCGGATACCAAGGTACTTCTCATGCAAACCATCGCTTCCACCAGAGAACGGCAGAGAGCCATGGCGGAGATGTACTTCAACCTTGTCTGCCCGATCATCATACTCGCCTGTATGATCTGGATTGGTGTAATTGCATGGGTCAATGTCAGGGAAAGAACCAGGGAGATCGGCATTTTCCGTGCGCTCGGATTCAGCTCTTTCGAAGTGGCAAGTCTTTTTCTCGGGAGAGCCGTTCTTGTCGGACTGATCGGAGCTGCCATCGGTTTTGGCGCGGGGACAATCCTGGCGCTGGGACTGGGCCCTCAGGTCTTTCATGTCACCGCGAAGAAAATTGCACCCGAATTCAGCCTGATATTTTTGTCCCTTGGGATTGCTCCGGTTATCTGTGCAATTTCGACGTTTATTCCGTCCATGCTGGCCGTGGTCAAGGACCCGGCCGTCACCCTGAGAAGGTCGTGAGATGATCAGGCTGAAGCAAGTCTCCAAGGTCTTCAAGACTTCAAGAGGCCAGGTAAAGGCCCTGGACGATGTCAGTCTCTCTGTTCGAAAGAACGAATTCGTCGTGGTCCGTGGCCCGAGCGGAAGTGGAAAGACGACGCTCCTGTTCACTCTGGGAGGAATGCTCGAACCGAACACAGGGCAGGTCATCGTGTGCGATCGGGATGTGTATTCAATGAGTTCTCGAGCGAGAGCAAAATTTCGAGCCGGAACCATCGGATTTGTTTTTCAGATGTTTCATCTCGTGCCATATCTGGACGTGCATGAGAACATCGTACTTACTCCCAGAGCTGGACATCAGAGGAGAAATATCGACACCGGCGAACTTGTCGATCGCCTGGGTCTTTCGAGCCGGATTCATCACAAGCCATCCGAACTGAGCGCAGGCGAAATGCAGCGGACGGCCATCGCCAGGGCGATATTCAGGCAACCGGAGATCATCCTGGCGGATGAACCGACCGGGAACCTCGATCCAGGTAACACCCGTGAGATCATCGATCACCTGTGCGAGTATCACAGTAGCGGCGGAACTGTGGTCATGGTAACGCATGGTAGAGAAGCGGAGAGCCATGCGGATCGCATTATTCGATTGGAGGAAGGGAGAATCGATATAGCCTGAAGGAGATACACCTTCCGGTTAGATCTGGCTCCTTCTGGAATAACTTCTGGAATAAAATGAATCGGTGCAGACAGCCTGGTCATTACCACATTAAAAATGTCCTCATTCTGAATGTAGCCCTGATATGCGTTCTGTTCAGCTGCAGAAAACAGAAGGGTGAAGACTGGCCGACCTTCAGGTACGATTCTGCGCGGAGTGGAGCGACTGCCGGCAAACTGACGTTACCGGTGTACCTGCAATGGATCTACAAGCCGGCCCACCTTCCCAGACCGGCGTGGCCGGTTCCGGGAGAGGAGAATGCGAGGTCCCATCTTGACAGCTCTTATCATGTTTGTATCGCCGACGGGATGGTCTTCTTCGGTTCTTCAGTAGACAACAAGCTCTACGCGCTGGATGTACGAAGCGGGACTGTCAGGTGGAGCTTCTTCTCCGAGGGACCCATACGTTTCGCCCCCACAGCAAGGAAGAACCGGGTCTACTTCGGTTCCGACGACGGCCATGTCTACTGCCTCGAATCAAGGGGTGGAAAGCTGTTATGGAAATACAGACCCGGCCCGTCGGACAGGAGAATCCTTGGCAACGGACGGATGATCTCGAGGTGGCCGATTCGGACGAGCGTCCTGGTCGATGGCGGGACAGTCTATTTCGGGGCAGGTGTTTTTCCCAATGAGGGAGTATACATCTGTGCCCTGAGTGCAGAGGACGGATCCGTCCTATGGAAAAACGATACGATGGGCGACCGATCCCACGAACTGGACTTCGGTGGGATCTCTCCGCAGGGGTACCTGGTGGCTTCTAATGAGAGACTGTACGTCCCTTCGGGAAGAGCCATGCCGGCGGCCTTTGACAGACGCTCGGGCGAGTTTCTGTATTTTTGCTTCGGAGGAAAATATGCAGGAGGTACCTGGACGCTGGTTGCTGACGACACACTCGTTGCCGGCGTGGACAATCGGGGTATCTCTGAGAAGGTGGCCTATGATGCGAAAACCGGTAAAAAAACGGAAGACTTGCATGCCTGGCACTCGGGTATCGACGCGGTCGTTACCAAGGATTATTCCTACGTGCTCACGAAAAAAGAAATCCTGGCTCTTGATCGAAGTAAATTCAGGGAGGTCATCGATAAAGTAAAGGGGGTGAAAATAATACAGGGTATTTTTGCCAGGCAACTTTGGGATTTGAACTATGTACTCAGCCAGAAGGGTACGAAGGATATAGAAAAAAAGAAAAAGCTGAGAAACGGCCTTTCCATCAAGATAAATAAATTACTGGAAATGGAACGGACATATAAGGAATCGGTAGAGAAATGGATACTCCCGATCAAGGGGCTCAAATGCCTGGCAGTGGCCGGGGACAAGGTCGTCGGCGGTGGGGAAAACCTGGTTGTTTTGATAGATTCTGAGACCGGAAAAGAGGTCTGGAGGGAGAAGATCGAAAGCGATGTGTGCGGACTCGCTGTTGCCGAGAACAGGCTGTTTGTCAGCACGACTAGCGGCAAGATATACTGTTTTGGTGAAGGAACTGGAAAGACGTCCGAAATACGCAAGACCCATTTTTCTACACAGGTATACAGTAAGGACAGTCTGACTCGGTTCTATGTCGACGCAGCTAATAAAATTCTCCGAGAGACAGGAAAAACAAAAGGGTATTGCCTTGTTCTTGGTTGTAACAAGGGGAGGCTATCCCATGAGCTGGCAAAGAGAAGCGAGTTGAAGATCATCGGGGTGGAATCCACTCCAGGACGCGGCTACAAAAACTGGGCACTGGCACAGGGTAGGACAAAACTGGACCGAGCCGGGTTGTATGGATCCCGAATCGTTCTGGAACGCTGGGACCTGAAATCACTTCCTGATTACTTCGCCGACCTTATCGTGAGCGATGAGGTGCTCGTATCCGGGAATTTCGACCACACACCCGAAGACCTGTTTCGCGTACTCAAACCCTGTGGAGGAACGATCTGTCTCGGAGTGCTGGAGAAGGATTTTTCCCTGTTGAAACCCACAGTTCGACAGGAACTGGTGAACCGGTTCAGGAAGGCGGGTTGCCGGATTTCCGAGAATTTCGAGAGCGGGGAGTACTGGCTCAAGGTCGAACGGGGACCGCTGGAGGGTGCAGGGCAGTGGACATCGTTGTTTGGAAATCCTCAGAACACGGCCTGTTCCAGCGACCTGCTTGTCAGGAGTCCCATGAGCGTGCTCTGGTACGGTGAACCCGGATCGGAGAACATGATCGACCGCCACGCGAAATCACCCGGTCCTGTAGCCATGGACGGTCGCCTTTTCATCCAGGGCGAAGAGATGATCGAGGCCTATGATGTCTATAACGGTACCAAACTATGGCAAAGGAAGATTCCGGGAGCTGTTCGACCTAGAGCGGATGTCGACGGGGGGAATCTATCACTGACCAGAAGTGGACTGTATGTAGGTATTTTCAATGAGTGTATTCGGCTCGATCCCGCTACTGGAAGAACCATCAGAAAATACAAGGTTCCTGCTTCAGGGAAGAATGAAGAAATCCGCTGGGGGGTCTTGGAATTTTCCGGGAATTTGCTGTACGGAACCCGCGCTCCAGCACTGAAAAATACATATACTTCACTCTATGACACCTTGGTGGAAAATGGGAAGTGGCGCAAGAGTGAAGATGTTCCCGTCGGCTACAGGGGAGAACTGGAGAACTTGAAGAGAAGTTTTTCATCCCCGGACAAGAAATTTTACAATCATTACAAAAGGACCGGTTCTCTGTGGCGGAGGATGGAGGATTACCCGAAGTGGGAAATTTATGAGCATTCCACAGGGGCGTTGACTGACAGGTTGATGGTCAGTGATATGGTTTTTGCCCTGGATCCGGAATCCGGAGATACAGTCTGGAAGTACCCGGGGCAGCGGATTGCTCATGTGACCGTGACATTCGGGGATGGGAAGATCTTCTTCACGGAAAGTGGTGTTTCTCCTGAGGAGAAAAAACGTGCGCTTGAGATTCAGGAAGAATCCATCAAAAGAGGCATCCATATCCCAAGTGGAAAAAAAATTGAATTTGAAGGTCGCGACATCAGAAAACTCGTTTGCCTGGATGCTGTCACGGGAAGGAAAATATGGGACAAATGCCTGGATCTTACTGAATGCGGGGGAGACGCGATGGGAGCGGCATTCAGCGACGGATTGGTACTGTTTTTCTCGAACATGGGATGTCATCACGCCTGGGACCATAAAAACGGATCGATGAAATGGAAACGAATCACTGCCATCTCCTCAGAAAACGGTGAAGTGGTCTGGTCCCAGCCCAAAAACTATCGGACCCGGCCTTTGATCATCGGGAGTCGGGTGTTCATCGAGCCACGGGCCTGTGATCTACACACCGGTGAAATCCTGATGCGGGAACACCCTATTACCGGCCATAAAGTCCCTTTGGAGTATCTGCGTCCCGGCCACGCTTGCGCCATATCATCAGCGTCGGCCCATGCTCTATTCTACCGCTCCTTTTGCGCAGCAATCTGGGATGTGACGACCGACAGTGGTCTGGCATTGATCGGTGGCATGCGGCCCGGCTGTTTGATCAATATCATTGCAGCCAGCGGCGTTTTGTTGTTTCCAGAAGCAAGCGCAGGCTGCACCTGTTCCTTCCCTCTTCGATGTACTGCCGTTTTGAAGCATGAAGAAAAGAGGCCTCAGCCGTGGACGGTATTCATCTGCAGCGGACCTTTGAAAACGGTAGAACATCTTGCCGTCAATCTGGGTGCTCCGGGAGACAGAAAGGACAGGGATGGGACGGTCTGGTTTGCTTATCCCAGGCTGAAGACCGAATCCCTGCTTGTTCATTATCCAAACTACGGAATCATGTTCGACCTGAAAGACATCGTTGCCTCAGGCCTTGGATATTTCAGTCAGAATGACCGAGGAGTGTCCATCAAGGGCACGGACAAACCTTGGTTGTATACGTCGGGGTGTGTTGGATTGAGAAGATGTGAGATCCCCCTCATCGATGACATCTGGGGAGAGGAACCGGGTTCATATGAAGTCCGTATCGGTTTCAGTGCTCCCGAGACCGACAAGATCGGACTGCGAAAATTTGACATCTCACTACAAAAGAAAATCGTACTCGCCGATATGGACATTCTGAAGGAAGCTGGTGCCCCGTCTACGTCGGTAGTAAAAGTGTTCAAAGGAACTCCCGTGAAGAATACGCTCATCGTGGAATTCTTGACCGGGAACGATAGTCCGAATCTGCAGCAGGCCCCGGTGGTGAATTTTATTGAAATCGTACGAGAAGGCGAACAACGTGCCGAAAAAGTGAAGAAACCGGTACGGATCTTGAACGAAGACATGACCAGAGCACTGGTTCAGCAGGCTCGGACCGATTTGAGTCGAAGCAATCATGCCGAAGCCTTGGATAAATTTCATGCCGTTCTGGATGGAGCTGTGTCCGAAGACATGATCCTCAAGGCGCTCGAAGGAATATCCGCTATTAAGAGTAGAAAGTCACTGAGCCGGCTTGTGCGGTACTGCAGAGACACCGCTCCAATATTATGGAATTACCGTGAGCCGGCTGATGAGCTCAAGAACGCGGCAACGGGGGCATTTGTCGCCATTGCATTGCAAACAGCCAAAACCGATGAAGACAAAGCGGTAAGGATGTTGAAATATGCATTGACGATCGTGCCCGAGAAAAGTCGGAATGACGTGATCAAGAACTTGCAGAAACTTGGTGTTGCAGTCGAGAAAAGAAGCAGTAAGTAGTTCCTGCTTCGGAATGACGGCTTCCTGGCATTGTACCAGTTTTTCCACAGGCTGCTAACCGCCAATTGATAAACTCTCGTGGACCGGAATAGAGATCATTCTGTGATGACAGTGATATTCCGCATTGCGGCCGGATTGACTCTCCTGCTGTTCTTGACGACCTTGATCATAACCGGTGTTACGCTCGTAGCGACGGATCGATCCTCTTCACATGGTGAGTCTCCCCGAGACTTTCAGCGCATTCTTGACAAACTCGAGACCGCTCCGGAGCTGGATACCCCCAGGATCCGGATCCTCAGACAGCTTCGTGATTCTGCACCTCCTCGGTTACCTGACTGGAATTTCCTGGATCGGACCGGGGCTGCCTCGGTCACTCCACATATTGACAACGACCGGTTCTTCGTGAAAGTCAGATCCTCACGACAAGGGAACCGTGCCCTTCATTTCAGATGGCCCGTCCCGGTAGAAGGGGGCAGGACCTACTCGATCACCCTCGATCTGGCCTTACCTCTGGATCATTCCGATTGGAGTCGAGAACTGGTAGCCGGATCGTTCAGGACTGCAGTGGGCTCGACGGTTCGATTCCTGAAAGAACCGATCCCGGATACAAACACGGAAGCACTCCAGTGCGTTGAAGACCTCGATGCATTGGGCCGGGAACCAGAAGTCAATATCCTGGGCGCGGATCCTCTTGCCCTTCCCCGTCGCTTTCTCCAAGAGGTGAAGGGAATGGGCGACCTAGAGTCGTGGGTGAAGCGGTCACTCCGGGCTATCGGGAAGGGAAAGAAGGAGGTCAATCCCTGGTTCTCCGCCCCGTTGATTTTCACCGCACCGAAGGATGCAGCCCAAGCCGTCCTGGGTCTGGACCTGACCGATCTGGCCGGGCCCTTTCTCCTCAGGTGGGAATGCACGCACTACCTGCCCGGTAGCGGTCTTGTTGCGGATCTTCCGGGCGCGTATCGATACGGTCGGACCCACAGCGAGACGATTTATCTGAAACGCATGGTTGAGGCGGAAAGGGATCACCGCCTGAGTTTGATCCTTCCCCCCGCCTCCGTCGCCGGTCTGGTCCTGGATTTTCCACCTCAGGGAGAACTCCTCTTCGGGATCAAGGCTGAACCTCCCCTGGTTGCATCAGGATCTCCGGGCGCATCCCGCCTCGTCATCGAAGCGGAAGCTCCGGGGGAAAAGCCGATATTACTCCACGAGGAGATGATCTCTCCAGCCGAAGTGGGCACGGCGATCCCCTGGGCCGAGCGCCGCGTTGACTGCCGGAAGATGGCCTCCAGAAAGGCAAAGCTCCGGATCCGTGTCGACGGGATCGGAGGGAACAACAGCGTGGTCGTGGCTCTGTCCGATCCTGTCCTTCATCGCCCGGAACGCGGCGGGGAAATGCCATCCGTTCTGCTCCTGACCGTGGACTCACTGCGATACGACTACATCGGCAAGACCGTGAACGGGCGCTCCCTGACCCCGAATCTCGACGCTTTCAAGGACCAGGCCGTGACCGTGAGCCACGGATACGCCGGAGGCGTCAACACGCATCTCTCCTTGCCGTCCATGATGATGAGCCACCGCTTCCTGGAGGTGGACATGGGGCGGTTCGGGGAACGATTGAAGATCGACATTCCTACGATAGCCGAAGTCCTGGCCGATGCCGGCTGGTTCGTGCGTGCATTCAACCCGGACTTCTACTTTCACAATGTACTGAAGGGGTTTCACCGAAGGTTCGTCCACCAGCCTCCAAGGAATCCGGCCGCCGAGGATACGGAACGAGTGAGCGGGGCTCTCTCTTTTCTAAAAAAGCATCGCAAAGATCCGTTCTTCCTCTGGCTGCACCTGGAAGATCCTCACCTCCCCTGCCTGCCCCGGGTAGAGGATGCGCCGGCGTGGACCCTGCCGGGTGTTCCGGATCCCGGCGCTGACAATCCCCTCGGCCGGCACGATATCGCCCTCAAGCACAGTGTCTCGAAGAATCCTGCCATGCTCAAAGCGGTTGCACACTACTTCCAGGCCGCATACCGGGCCGAGGTTCGGTACGCAGACACCTGGATCGGAAAGGTGCTTCAAGGTCTTCATGACCTGGATCTCGAGGGGAACACCATCGTGTTGATCCATGCAGATCACGGAGTTGTGTTGAGAGAAGGCAACGTCGGAGGTCGCGATTCGAACGACGGTACGCTGCGTGTTCCCATGATGATCCGGTTTCCAGACAGGCTTCCGGCCGGCGTGGAACGTCGCGGGGTCATGAGTCTCGTCGATGTGGCCCCGACTCTACTGGATTTCCTGGACATCCCGGTTCCGGCCAGCTGGAGGGGCAGTAGCCGGAAGTCCTGGCTCGAGGGCACGGAGCCCGGCTCCACGGAAACCGGAATCTTCGAGAATGGATGGGGCATGGTCCGCATATTTGACCTGGCCGTGATCCGCACCCCCGACTGGAGGTACGAGGTGGACCTCCTGGCGCCCGGCAAATCGCCCAGGGGCAAGCTTTACCACTACCAGGGGACCTCGGGCGAGGCGCGTGATGTGACCGGTCGCCATCCCGCAGTGACAGAGGCGCTCGATGCACGAATCCGGGAAACCCTGAGGACCGCAAGGGACGGGATGGTGACCGAGACCATGTCGCGTTCCATGAATAAGTTTTTGAAGCAAGCGGGATACCTGCCGGAAAAGGAGGACACGAATTGAAGTGGACCGTTCTCGCGGCCATCTGGTTCATGCTCCTGCTGTTTCTGCTGGGCACAGGTAGCCTCCTGCTCGAACTCATCGATCGGGCCGATGCGCCGGGTATCGCGGGGGTGGATTTAAAACCGGTGGTGGTGGCATTCCTCGCCAAGGTGGGCCTTGCCCATCTGACGGGGGGCCTGCTCATCGGTCTCATCGCGGGTCTCCTCGCGCGCTGGACGTTTCCGGAGCGGAAGATCCTTGGCCCCGTGGTCTGCCTGTCCGTGATCTTCTTCTACGTCTTCAGCAGAGACCTGGTGATGCATCCGGTATTTTACGAGCCCTTTCTCTACCGGCAGGGCGGTCTCTTTCGGACGGCAATGGTCTGGGCAACCGATTGCCTCACTCCGAAAATCCTGGATGTGTCGGCCCTTTGTTTCCTCGCCGGCGTGCTTCTCACCGGCATGGTGCGGCGGCGGGGACAGCCAGGTTCGATTCGCCGTCTCGTCCGATGGAACGCCGGCGTCCTGGGGCTCCTGTCCCTCGTCCTTGTCGGCCTCGCGATGATGGGCGACTCCGATTCCGGACCGGATGAAACCATAGAGGTGGAGACCGGGACCGGCCCCGGAATCAATCTGATCTTTCTCGGAGTGGATTCACTCCGTCCCGACAGGTTGCGGGCCCTCGGATGCCCCCGCGTCGTGGTACCCAACCTGGACGCATTCTCGGAGAAGAGCGTGGTCTTCCGGGAGGCTTTCACGCCCCTGGCCCGGACCGCTCCGTCCCTGGTCAGCCTCTTCACGGGCGTGGAACCCCACACACACGGTATTCGCCACATGTTTCCTCCCCGGAACCGCAGGACCGTACGCGTTCCCACGCTGCCTCGCATTCTGGCGGGCCGGGGATACCGCAGCGAGGTGGTCACGGACTATGCAGGCGATATGTTCAAACGCATCGACCTGGATTTCGACGCGGTCCACGGCCCGGAAGCATTCAACCTCCAGCTGGTGGTGAAAGGCGAGATCCTCAATCGAACACCGGCATTTCTCCCTCTTTTCAACAATGCCCTTGGACACCGTTTGTTCCCGGTACTGCGTGCTCTTCCGGCCAATGCGGATCCTGACCTGACCGCCGACCGGTTTCTCGAGCGTCTCGAAGCTATGGACGGCGATCGGCCCTTTCTCCTCACCGGATTCTTCACAGGACCCCATACACCCTATGCCGCTTCGTATCCCGGATATCGCCTCTTCACGGATCCGGAGTACGAGGGGGACAACAAGTATGCCTACTTCGTCCGCAGCCTTGACCGCCTGGCAGGTCTCGAGGAAGCCCTGCCGGAACACGAGGTGAATCAGATCCGTGCCCTGTACGATGGCGCCTGCCACCAGATGGATGCGGCCCTCGGTCGGATCTTTCGCGCGATCCGACGCCGAGGCCTGTGGCATCGTACGATCATCGTGGTCTTCGCCGATCACGGTGAGAGTCTCTACGAGCCCCGGAACACCTCCGACCACGGCAAGTGGTTCTGGGGGGACGAGGCCAACCGGATACCCCTCATCTTTGCCGGCGGTCCGGTGGAGGACCGGGCCGGCATCGTGGACGGCGTCGTTCGCATCACCGACGTGGTCCCCACGATCCTGTCCCTCCTGGGTATGGAATCTCCTCCGACGGTGGAGGGTGTGGACCTCGGTCCCCGCATGAAGGGCGAATCCTGCGAGCCGCTCGCGCTGTTTGCCGAAACCGGCATCTGGCTGGACTCCTCCACGACATTTCGCGACGATGAAACGGCCCTCACCTACCCTTCAGTGGAGCAGCTCCTAGTCCCCGAAGCGGACAGCGTGATGGTACTCCGAGATGTCTTCAACGATACCGTGGAAGAGGCCAAGCACAGGTGTCTTCGCACGGACCGGTGGAAACTGGTCTACGTCCCCACCCGCACGGGAGTGCGGTATCACCTCTTCGACGTGAAAAAGGATCCAGCGAACCTTCACGATCTTGCCGGGACGCAGCCGTGGCGAGTCTGGCGGCTGGCTCACAGGCTGCATCACTGGATGAAGGGGGACCCGGGAAAGCACTTCGATGACCTCGGCCATCTCGTTCCGGCCTACCGGTATTTCGAATAACAGCCCGTGGACGGGGAGATTCCGTTGCGTATCAGTCGTCGATGACTCCGGTCTTCAGGTCCCGCAGCTTGAGCCGGCCGGGAATATCGGTCCCGACCGAGATGAACAGAGATTGCGTCCGGCTGTTGGTGATAAATGTCACGCTGACCTCACACTGCCCTGTCTCCGGCATCGGGAGGAACATCACGTGTGGCCGCAATGAACTATGCCCTCTTTCAAAAACCTTGTCCACCGGGACCAGTGCCAGCCCTGGAGACGGCATCTCTCCTTCCTCCAGGACCGCGATGGAGACTTTCCCGTCTTTCTTTTTCTCCTTACCCCTCTCGACCATCATCCGTACGAAATTGATTTCTCCGGCCTCTGCCCGGACCGAAAACGCCAGCACCTTGTCCCCGGGATAATCCACATCCAGCAATCCGCCCTCATGAAGTTTCCCTCGAAATGACCTGGTCGGTTCCGGCCACCTCGAGGTTATTACCCGTCCGGAGTCGTCATGAAGCTTCCTCAGCTTGGCCCGGTTCATTTTATTTTCGCGGCAAAGCAGAGCCAGCCGAGGGGCATTGGTCTGTATGAGATCCACTCCGTACTCCATGAGGCGGATATGGTCTTCCAGGATGTCCGGAGTGAAAGTGCTTATCCCCTCGTAGTGATTTCTCGCCCAGCGTACCCGTTCCCGGGTGATCCATCTGTAATTCGGGCCGATCCATTTCGTTACCGGAAGACTCCGGGGGATATTGTCGGGAAGCCCATCGAGTACCTTCATGGCTGGAAAGAACTCCAGGACCGATCGTACTTTCGGATGGGATTTTCCGAGTACCTCGAGGATGCTGCCGTCGAGGGAAGATACAAAGGTGGAATCGAACAGCTCTCGCCGGGTGAGGGCTGCTCCGACCTTTTCCGCCAGCTCTTTCAGGAGCCGAGCGGCATGGGGGCCCTCGGGCGTTTTCATTTCCAGAAAGAGAATGCACTTTCCTCCAAAACGATCCAGAAATGCATCCAGGCCTGGTATCTTCTCCGGTGTGATCTTACCGGTCACAGCATCCACACACTGCATCTGCTCGAGTTCGGTGAGGGTGTACTCCTGAACCTTCCCTTCACGACCGGTGAGCCGGGCCAGGTCAGCATCGTGAAAGACCACCACTTTCCCGTCCGCGGTGACCTGCAAATCCACTTCTACACCATCGACCCCGAGGTCAATGGCCGCCTGGACGGCGGCCAGTGTATTTTCCGGGGCTCGCGTGGTGAGGCCCCGGTGGGCAACGATGATGGGTCTCTTGCTCTCCAGGACGTGAGGCCCTTCCTTCTCCATCTTCTTGCCATCCTTTAGTCCCGGCCTGTCTTTTCTGACCGAGATTCTGACCACATTGGACGCAGAAATCACCCTTGATTTGATGGCAAAGAGAGCCACCGCATCAAGGGTGGCCCCCTCGAGGTCTTTTACAAAATCAGGGGGCAACCTGGACGGAACGTTCGGAAATTTGGGCTCGTCGTGCTTCGGGAAATGAAAGATGTTGCCGGGCTTCCTGGCTTGATGCAAGCACGATAAAGCCAAGAGATCATACTCCACACCGTACAGGATGCCGCTCCCGAATGGCAGATGGGTTGTAAAGGACCACACAACCCACCCCTTCTCGAATTCTGCCGGTAAGTTGTCCAGGGTTATTGTGAGATTATCCTCGGCCTCGCGGGTAATGGTCAGGATCGGCCCGGATCGATTCTGTCGTGCGTCGGAGACCTGCTCATACCTTCCTGCGTCCGACAGCAAGAGACTACTCATCAGCATCCAGGTCAGGGCGATTCCAGTGATTACGACTCCCCACCTCAGACAGACCTTCCAGAGCTTGGTCTCGAAGTCAGCCATCAGGAATTGAAGCAATGCGATATTCAGGGGGATCATGATACTGACCATGAGATCGTAGTCACATGGAAATTGGAGATCGAAGTACCAGATGTAGATGAATACCACGCATCCGAGGGCCAGGACCTGAAGAATCCACGCCGTTGACGATGGCTGGAGATACCTGCGTAAAGATGTTCGGAACACGACGATCAGAACAGGAAAGGCAAACACGACCGGGGAGGTCAGGACCAGAATGTTGCCCACCTCCAGGACCTTTTCGGGCCAGAACCTGTTCAGGGGTATGAACTCCGTACCGCGTTCGCCGACCCAGTGGCCGGGAACCATCTCGAAGCCGAGCACCCAGAGCCCTGAGACCACGGCGAGAACAGTTCCGGCGAAGAGCACAGCAACGGTCAAGAACTCCAGCATCATCCGGCGGTATTGGTGCTCCTTGCCGCATCTCATCAGGATGGCCAGAGGTAGCGAAGGGGTCAGGACCAGATACTCGGCGTGAATAAGGCAGGCAATAGTCAGGAATGCGGCGGCGGGCACCAGACGTGACCGCAACCGGGATTGCTCCCTATCTTCATTATCAATCCTGCAATAGTCGTACAGAAACAATATGAACAGGAGGAGAAATGGAGTGGCGAGTTGAGAGACCTCGTTGTAGTAGAAAAAAAAGAGCAGGTGAAATCCGGAACCGAGATAGTAGAGGTAGATGAAACGTTTGCGTGCTCCCGAATGTGGTTGTGATCCTCGCAGAAACAGACGGTCACACAGGGTGAAGTACGCCATTGCCGTGAAGAAGCCGAAAATCGGTGCGATGTAATTCAGACCCATCGTCCCGATCTGCAGATACACAACTCGGTAGAGAACATTCGAGAGAAGCTCCGACACATAAAGCTTGTCCGTGGTAGCAATGAACCGCCAGGTACAGTAGTCGCCGAGGGGATGGGCTCTGAACATCAAGTAGAGGCCGAGGAGCGTTGCGGACAGCACTACGTGGCGGAGGAATCGTTTGCTCCTGGCCGTGGTGGTCAAGACGAAGAGGAGGTAGACGCTTCCGAAGACCAGGACGAGCAAGGGAGGAACCGTGTTGAAGCTCACAACCCAGGGACATGACGGGTGGAGATACAGCAGGACCAGAGGAACCATGATCGTGGTTCCGAGAGTCCACGGAAGACAGACTTGAATCCCCCGGACCAGACGGGGAATGAAAGCGCCGGCATCCTCTGGATCAGACTTGTTCATGGTTCACTCTTGCTATCGGTTCAACCGACGCAAAGATATCATACTTGTACCTTGCGCGAAAGCCGAAACCGCGGACAATGTCTCGTAGCCTGTTCAGGACAGTATGCGCCGCGATTTTCAGAATGGCGAACTGGACTCATCGCGGCACACAGTTCACCACTATATAGTGCAGATATCTAGTGCAGAGGGAGCCCTCATCCGATGGCGCATTCACGCCAAATCTCTCGACCAGCGCCACCTACTGATATGGCACCTGATACAGCTCCATGGACCGGGAGACGAGCATGAGCGAACGCGCTCTCGGCCCTACCGAGATTCTGCTCTCGCTGCTGCTATTCGTGCTCATCGTGGCGGCCCTCTTTCCCGAGATTTCTGTCGGGGGAAAGACGATCTCCGCGTCGCCCCACATTCCTTACACCCTGCCCTCCGGCCCCGTGGGCATGATGAGGACGGATCGTCATCCGCTGATGGATGCCTATGACGGTTGGATCCGGGAGGCCAACTTCCCCTACCTGGAGCGCGCCGTCCGGGCCGGGGGGATGCCTTTCTGGCTGCCGCATGAGGCGTGCGGCAATCCGTTCATGGCCGGCCTTTTGCACGGCTTCTTCTTTCCGCCCAACTTCCTGATGTTCGTGGGCGATCCGCCTCTCGGTTTCGACCTGGCCTATCTGGCCCGGCTGCTCCTGGCCGGGTGGCTGATGTTCCTCTTCCTCCGCGTGCACGGACTGAAGTTCCCGGGTGCATTCGTGGGCGGCGTCCTGTTTCTCGGCTGCGGCTATCTGGTGGGCGGGCTCAACCTGCCGAACGCCTGCGTGGAGGTGATGATTCCCGGCCTTTTGCTGGGATTCGAGTGCCTTCTGGTCCACCGCCGCCGGCGGGACCTGGCCCTGGCCGTGGGCATGGTGGCCCTGGTGCTGGTGGGCGGCAATCCGCAGGCCGCCTTTCTCGCCCTTGCATTCGCAGGACTCTACAGCGTCACCCGCATTTTGCTGCTTCCGCGTGGGGTTCGTATCAAAACCGCGGTGCGACTCGCCGTGGCCCACGTCCTGGGGGCGATGCTGGCCGCGCCACAGCTTCTTCCCTTCCTGGAATTCTTCACACGAGCTGCTCACACACACGGTGCGCATCTGAACATCTTCTCCATGCCGTGGCAGACTTCGATCCTCTGGGTCGTGCCCGAGTTCTTCCGAAACGCCTACCACCAGCCCGAGATGGCCTCGAGCGGTGGCTTCTACGGACTCGCCACCCTCGGTTGGATCTTGATCCCGATCTGTTTTGCGCTTCCCGGCCGCCAATTTCTGGTTTGGTTCACGGCCGCCATGGTCTTGCTCTGTGGAGCCTGGTACTTCGGGGTGCCCGGCTTCACGGTTCTCAACCAGCTTCCCGTCATCAACCAGATCCAGATCCACAAGTACCTGGCGGTCTACCTGTGCTTTTTCCCCGCCATCCTGGCCGCGGTGGGCATGGACCATCTGATACGGATACCGGCTCGAAGAGCGGCAGCCTGGCTCGGCCTCTCCACCCTTGGGGTGGTTCTGGTGACGGCGGGTTTCGTGGCGCTCTGGTACTTCGGGAGACTCGAACATCCCGGTTCCGGACACCTCCGTCTCGGCCCGTCGGACCCGGTGGCCCCGGTGTTGACCATCGTGGGGGTTCTCGCCGCCGCCATCCTCCTGATCTGTGCACTCCTCTACCTTCGCCCGCGTTTCAGGACGGGCGTTCTCTGGGTGGTCGGGATCCTCGTGCTAGCCGAGGTGGCCGCACACGTCCCCAGGGATTATCCGCCTCGCGCGAATGCCTTTCGACCGCCGGCGTTCCTCTCCCGCCTCACGGGGGACGTCCACTCCCACCGTATCTATTCCCCCGGAAAGGTGCTCTACCCCAACACAGCCGCTATCTTCGGTCTGAACGATATCCGCTACGCTGATGCGCTCAAGATCGACCGTTATGTGCGTCTCATCCAGGAGGGATTTTCCTATCCGGATGCTTTCAATTACTTCCCCACGCTGTCGAGTGTCCGACCCCCCGGCGCGCCGCCCCACGTGCTGGCGCTTCTGGCCGTTCGTCACTTGCTGTGTACTGGCGAGGTCATCGAGGTTGGAAGATCTCCGATCATGGGGGGCTCCCGCCAGGACATCCTCGTTGACCTGACCACGGACGGGGGTGACCTCGTCGGTGCCATGGAAGGGGAGGTCGAGGTTTCGGTCTGGGTGAACAATCCCGCGTCGGGCCGCCTGGAGGCTCCGGCGACGTTGTCGGGGAAGAGGGCCGAGACCCTTCGTCTCCGGGCAAGTGAATCTCTGGCAGGGAAGTTCGTCTATCTCGGATTCGAGGTTCCCGTGGGCGGCTTCCTGGAGATCGAATCCGTCGTCTGGGACGGACGTCGGATTCCGGCCGCGGATCTCGACCGTGGTTCGCACAACTGGGAGGCGGTCTCGACCGGACCTCCCCTGCGG
Organism: uncultured Planctomycetota bacterium; assembly: GCA_964485695.1. Taxonomy (GTDB): domain Bacteria; phylum Planctomycetota; class JAFGQW01; order JAFGQW01; family JAFGQW01; genus CAZAKZ01. The sequence continues at coordinate 25,231 of CAZAKZ010000006.1, forward strand.
GTCAAGGCCACGACCCTCGTGGCCCTGCCCCCGGTAGGGCCCGGTTCGTCTCCCGACCTCGTCCTGCGCGGTCGGACATCGGGCAAGGCCGTACAGATTCGACTCGTCACGGTGGAGTCCAGGCTCTTGCAGAGGTTCTCGTGCCGGGGGCAAAATGGCGCCGGGACGGGACGGCGTTTTCGTGTTGACCTGGCCTCGTTCGCCGGCAGCAAGGTGCCGCTGTGCGTGGTGGCCTCCGGGGAAGGGCGCATCGCCAGCCTGGGCTTCGAACCGGATGTGTTTACCGAGAAGGGGAACTTCGGGACGATCCGGCTCTACGAACATCGCCGTGCCCTGCCCCGTGCCTTCGGTGTGTATCGGGCCGAGATCACGCCCGACGAGGAGGCGCAGCTGAAAAAGGTCCTCGACCCGAAATTTCCGATCCGGGAGAAAGTGGTGGTGGCCGGACTGCCCGGCGGCTTGACCCTGCCAGATCCGCCGCCGGCCGGATCTCCACGGGTTACCTGGAGGGAGGTCGATCCCGCTGGTTCGAGAATCGTGCTGGAAACCGAGTTCGCGTCGGATGGGCTGCTCGTTCTCCACGACAACGACTATCCAGGTTGGTGTGCCTACGTCAATGGAGCTCCGGCGGACCTCGTGCGGGCCAACTACTGTTTCCGGGCCGTCCCGGTTCCCTCCGGCAACCACCGCGTGGAGTTTCGGTACGAATCCCTCACCTGGAAGCTGGGTCTGATTGCGGCAGGAGTGTCCCTGGTCGGACTCTTTCTCCTCTTCCTGCGCTGGCGGACCTAGCAGCCTGTAACGCGGTCACACCGGCTGCAGCGTCAAGCCCAGCTGTGCCGCCAGCCTCTCAAGCCGGTCTCCCGACGCAGGCAGGCAGGGCAACAGCCTGGGGGCTCTCTCCGCGATCCAGGCATCCGTATCGGGGGTTCCTGCCAGGGCCCACCCCAGACCCAGCATCCTGCGCCATTCTTCCAGGCGCTCGAGGCCGTATTCCTCCAGCAACTCGAGGGAAGCGTTTTCCCTGAGGCATCGGGTCATCCGGCCGGCGAGGTCGTGGGCCTCGCGTATGCCGATATTCAAGCTCTGGCCGCCCACCGGGCCCGTCAGGTGGCAGGCGTCGCCCGCCATCCAAACCCTGCCGCGGCCGAAACTCCCGGCAAGAGCGCGCTCGAATCGGATGGCCAGGGACCAGGCGATCTCGTCCACGGAGCCCCGGAACCACGGAGCCCGTTCCTGGATCAGGGCGCGCATGTTCTCCTCGGTGAGGTAGGGAAATGCGTGGTCGCCGATCTGCACGGCCAGCCGACTCTTGGTGCGGGAGGCCGTGGAAAATTCGGCGTCGGACAGCTGGAAGCTCCATCGAAAGTGTTTCCCCGGCAGGGGCCAGAGCACGTTGGACGTGCCGTCGGTCAGCACCAGGCGCAACTCGTCGCTGATGTCGGCGTCGGAGATGAACTCGAAGACCGCGAAGTAGTCGGGTTCTCCGGCGAGATCGTACTCGATGCCCAGGTTCTTTCTCACCAGGGACCGGTGGCCGTCTGCGCCGAGGACGAAGTCGGCCTGGACCCGGCGGGTTTTCTCGATGGCCCACTCCGTTTTTGCGACGGCGTATCCGCTCGAGACCTTGCCCAGCTCGTCGATGGTGGCGGTGACCTTGTCGCCCTCCTGGTTGATGCGGGAGACGCGGTGGTTCCACAGGACCTTGATGCCCCTCTCCCGGAGTCTTTCCTCGAGCGCGGCCTCCAGGATGCTCTGGGGAACGGCAATGATGAAGGGGAACGGTTCCTCCACATTGGAGAGGCGGATTTCCCGGGTGCGAACGGCATCGGCGTACAAGGCCATGGTGTCGATGCGCACGGCCTGGCGGATCAGGTTGTCGGCCAGGCCGCTCTTCTGGAGCAAGTCCAGGGTGCCGGCGTGGAGGGCGAGGCCGTAGCTGTGGGTAGCGGTGCGCCACTCCTCGTCGACGATCAGGACGTCGACGCCCTTTTCGGCCAGATGGAGGGCGGCGTTGAGTCCCACGGGACCGGCTCCCACGACCAGCACTTCCGTCTTGCGCTTTCCGAACATGATTTGCCTTCTCCTCAACAAGCCGCACAATCCGACAACGCGACCGTGTTCCGGTCGGACAGGGAAAATCAACGCATGGGTATGATTTTATCGATCCGCGGGGAACTGTCAGCAACTTTCTCCCGGCGGTGACCACGAGCTTTCATGACTAGGATTTCCAAGCCATGACGACTTTCTCCAGTGGCAGTTCATTCCCCGCAGGTTCGTGTGGACGTATTTTTTACGATACCCGGACTCTCCCGTTCTTCCCATCCAGCCGGGAATCAGTTACACTTCGGTCTGGATTTCAGGGTGACAAGGGGTAGGAAAGTGCTTCAAGGGAGAGTCCAAGATGAAACGCCTTGTCATTCCCGTGTGGATCCTGATTCTGGTCGTGGTTCTGGCCGTTCCGGTCACCGCGGACGACACGGACGTCCAGCACGTGAAGCTGGACATGGCAGTGGACACGGTCACCCGGATCGTATCCGCCACGGCGACCCACACGGTGAAGAGCGCAAAGAACGGCCTGAACAAGTTCTCGCTGAGGCTCCACAGGAACTTCGTGGTCTCCGCTGTCAAGTGCAACGGCAAGTCGGCGAGTTTCACCCGCCCCACGGATGCCATCGACATCACTCTGGACAAGAGCTACAACATCGGCCAGAGCTTCACCGTGGCGGCCACCTATTCAGGTCGGCCCTCGAACCAGTTCTACGGCTCCTTCCAGTTCAGAACCCACTCGGGAACCCCGATCGTATGGAGCCTGTCGGAGCCCTGGTACGCCTACACCTGGTGGGCCTGCAAGGAATCCAACGTCGACAAGTTCACCCTGGAGATGTGGCTCACCGTGTCCGACCAGTTCGTGGCCGCCACCAACGGCGTGCTCCAGGGCAAGGACCCCCTCTCCGGCAGCCGCATGCGCTACCGCTGGAAGACCGACTACCCGCTTTGCACCTACGCCGTGTGCTTGAACATCACCAACTACCGGATCCGCACCGACCGGTACAAGCACCTGGGCGCCGACATGCCCGTGGAGTTCTACTGCTATCCCGAGAGGTGGAGTAGCTCCCAGAGCGGCATGAGCCAGATCGTCCCCATGCTCACCACCTTCTCCAACCTCTTCGGACAGTATCCCTTCGTCAAGGAGAAGTACGGCATTGCCCAGTGCGGCTTCAGCGGCGGCATGGAGCACCAGACCCTGACCGCCCAGGGCAGCTTCACCTCGGAGTTCCTCAACTCCCACGAGCTGGCCCACTCCTGGTGGGGCAACATGATCACCTGTGCCACCTGGAAGGACATCTGGCTCAACGAGGGATTCGCCTCTTACGGCGAGGCCCTGTGGAAGGAGTACAAGGGCGGCAGCAGCAACAAGGCGGCTCTGCACTCCTACATGGTCACCAGGCGGCCCCGGTACGTGAGCGGTACGGTCTACTGCTACGACGACAAGAATCCGAGCCGCATCTTCAGCTCCAACTACAGCTACAGCAAGGGCGCCTGGGTGGTCCACCAGCTTCGCGGCGTGGTCGGAGACGTCACTTTCTTCAAGATCCTGTCCGACTACCGAAAGATCAAAGCCTACCAGAGCGCCACCACCGCCGAGTTCGAGGCCATTGCTTCCCTCGTCTACGGAAAGAAGCTGGACTGGTTCATCGATCAGTGCGTCATGAAGGGCGGTGCGCCTTCCTACCAGTACGGCTGGTCCCACGGAGTCGTGAACAACAAGAACTATCTCTACCTCCATGTCGTGCAGACCCAGGACACCAAGAACTACGGCCTCTTCAAGTTTCCCATCGAGATCCGGGTGAACGGCACGAGCTTTCGCGTCTCCAACGACAACTGGCGGGATGAGTTCGTGATTCCCCTCACATCCTCCCCCTCGTCGGTCCTCTTCGATCCCGAACCGTGGATCCTCCGGGAGTCGGCCAGCAGGGTGAACTACAACCCGAGCTTCTCCGCCACCCCGGCGACCGTCCCCAGCACGGGCGGCACCGTGAATCTGAGCCTCGGCGCCGGAGCGAAGCTCGCGGGCCGCTTCTACCTCGTAGGAGGCTCCCTGACCGGCATCGATCCCGGCATTCCGTTGCCGGGCATCCCGGACGGCAAGACCTTGCCCCTGACCTTCGACCTGTTCAGCGGGTTGCTGCTCAACAACTTGAACACACCCATGTTCAAGAACTTTGCGGGAACCCTGAATGCTTCCGGTCAGGCCACGGCAACGATGGTTCTTCCGGCCCTGGGCACCCCGGCCATCGGACTCACCGCCTATTTCGCGTGGCTCACCACGGATGCCCCCTTTTACACCTCGATCCCTGTGACGGTGAAGGTGGTGAAATAGGGGAGGGGATAGAGCACCATAGGTGAAAACGGCCAAGGTATAGGAGGTATCTGTCCATCGATAACTTTACCGAGACGGAGCAAAAGACGGCTGTGGCCTTGAGCCGGGCGCTCTACCACGCTTTCGTGAAGATGGAGAGCCGGGGGGAGAGGAAGGATGCAGAGCGTCTCTACTTCCAGACGAAAGAGCTGGTAGCGACCCGGACCGGCCGGTTCGGCATCGTCAACAACCGCGTCTTCCGGGGTCCGGACCGGCTGGTAGTGCCTTATATGGTCGGTGATACCCTCGTCGCGCACTCCGTCGAAGCCGGAAATCACCGCGAGCTCAAGACCTGGAAATTTTCCTCCGGACGCATCATCACCGACGATCTCCTGAAGAAGACCCTGGACCTCGACGGCGATGTCATCGACCTGGAAACCGAGATCTTCGACCTCGACATGAGCAAGACGGTGGAGATCCGCGTGACCCGGATCCGTGACATAATGGAGCTTCTCCGCAGGTCCAACGAGGCCACAAACCGAAACGAGGCGATCTATTCGCTGAGATTTCTGGTGGCGCAGCTGTGCAGCCCCTCGTTCAAGGGATTCCTCGGCACGAAGAACCTCCAGCCCGAGGTTCGGAATCTCGTGTCCGAGGTGGTCCGCTTCCTGAACACCCCGGTCCGGCACCGCGTCCCCATGCTGTCGAGATTCCTCGTCAGGAACATATCCGGCATCGTGGTCAAGCCGACCCTCATCGACAGCCTCTGGAACGACGCCATCGATCTGTCGGAGCAGTTCGTTCGAGGGAGCGATACCGCCAAGGAGCTGAGAAGGAGCACTCACCACGGCCTCGGCGACCGGACCCGGCGTCTGGCAAGGTGCTACCGGGACTACCTGGACACTGGGGATGCAGAGGGCTTCGCAAGGCTGGGCCTTCCCGGCCCGGCTCCGGCCGATGAACAGGCCAGAAACCACCCGGAGGCCCGTCGGGTTCTGGATCGGATGGTGGAAAATCTGGAGAAGCTGCTCGGTACCACCGAGATCATCACCCAGATCCGGGACTGGCAGGATGATTATCGGACGGTCCTTCTCGCATGCGACGTCGGCAGCAGCCTGCAAGAGGAGGCAGACGTCGTGGTGGAAAGGGGGATCCGGGAACGGAACCGGTGGATCTATCTCCAGCACCTTCGCGTCCTCGGCAAGAAAGCCGCCGCCTTTTCCGACCTCGGCGGCGACTTCGGCCGTCGCATCGAGGCCCTGATCGTCCGGACGCCGGACCAGGCGGCCTTCGATGTCAGGGCCGCGGTGGAATCGGTACGCGCCTGGATCGAGGATTTCATCCGATTGCTCTTCGACACCTACATGGTTCCGGTTTTTGAGGCTCTCGAGACGGTGGTTGCCTCGTACCGGCAAGAGAAATTTTTCGAGGCGTTCAACCGGATCCACAGCCTCCGTGGGGACCTGGCGATCCGCATCCACCGCGGAGGCTTCCCCGAGCAGCGCTACCTGCTCTGCGTCCTCGACTGCCTGGTGGAGAAGATGAGCTTTCTCTCGCTCCGGCACGTCGCCACCGAATACGAAGAGAAGGGCGTTCGTCTCAACCAGTGCCTCGAGATCATCCAGACTTCCATCCTGAATCTCGAGCACGACGGCCTGGTCTCACGCGAGGTGGCGGACCTGGCGGGAATGCTGACCGACGGAAACAAGACGTACGGAGAACTCTCCAACGTCCTGGAGCATCTCCAGCGCAATTACCACAAGAGCTTGAGAAGAGTGACCGCTCCGTTCGAGAAGATGCAGGCGCGTCTGGGCTTCGACGATTCCGAGCTCCGCATCGCCCTGGCCAACATGCAGCGCTACATGCACGACCACAACAGCATGGTGAACTTTTGCGATCTGGCCAGGGACTACATCCGGGACCACGTTGCCCAGCGTTCCATGCGCATCGGCGGACACTTCCTCCAGGCACCCACGGAGGAGGAGGTATACGATTTCCTCCACCTCTCCCACCGTGAGCGGATCGTCGATCTGGTCCGGAACCATACCGATGCCGCAAACCTGAGGGAGCAGTACGGCGGAAAGGGAAGCAGCCTCCTCTACCTCAGCCATCTCCGCATTCCCACCCGAGATGCTTTCGTCATCCCCACCACCCTTCCACAGACAGGCCTTCACATCATCGACCGGCCGCGGCTGGAAAAAGAGCTTGCGGATCATCTCCACATCCTGGAAAGGGATATATCGAAGCGTGACGCGATCGAGAGGCGGTTCGGAGATCCACGGCATCCGCTTCTTCTGGCCGTGCGAAGCGGCTCGGTGTTCTCCATGCCCGGCATTCTCTTCACCATCGTTTTTGTCGGGATGAACGATACCGTGGCCGAGGCGTTGGCCGAGGTCGATCCCTGGCACGCCTACGATTCGTTCCGGCGGTTTCTTGCCTCGTACGCCCAGGCGGTCTGGGGCGTGGACATGGAGGAATACCACGTCGTGGAAGACGCCAAGCGGAAGTACGGAGTCGAGTTCAAGTATGATCTGCCCGGGGAAGCGATGAAGGAAGTGGCGGAGGCCACCCGGCAGATCCTCGTGGACGAGGGCTTCGGCGCGGACCTGGAGACCGTTCTGGCCGACCCCCTCCAGCAGCTCTTCCAATCCGTCCAAGCGATTCTGGACTCCTGGAACAAGCCGAGGGCGCAGCAATACCGTAAGATCAAGGGCATCTGTCATACCTGGCAGACCGCGGCCATCGTCCAGGAGATGGCGTCGGGCAACCGGAAGAATCCGGAGATCGGCCGGGGCATGGACGAGACCAGGATCTCCCTCACCGGCGTGATCCCACGCACGCGCATGACGGAAAGGGGAGTGCGTGCCTTCACCGGCGAGATCAAGTTCTCCGCCGCCGGCGACGACCTGGTCGGGGGCGTGATGGCACCCGACTCGTTCCAGACCATGGGAGAGCTCGAGTCCCTCATGCCCATGTTGAACCGGCGCCTCGGCCACATCATCACCAAGCTCCTGGGGTTCATGGGATCAGACCAGGAGGTGGAGTTCACGGTGGAGCGCGGCGTCCTGAGCATTCTGCAGACGAGGGCGGCCGAGATCATGGGTACGGACGAGGTATGGGACGCCTTCGAGGAGCCCGGAACAGAGGCCACGCGGGGTATCGGCATCCGCGGTGGGGGATTCCGGGGCCTGGCGGCCTTCGACGCGGCGGACCTGAAGGTGCTGTCCGCCCTCGACGTCGAAGACAGGGAGGATGTGGACGGGGTTCTGATGATCCTGGAAAATCCGACGCCGGACGACATCCCCCTCATCCTGTCGGCGGACAGCTTGCTGGCGGCCAGGGGAGGAAACACCTCCCACGCCGCCGTGGCTGTCCATGCCATCGAGGAAAAGGGCTACAGTGCGGTGATGGGCGCCCGCGGGCTCCAGGTGGACGAGGCGAACCACGAGGCGGTCATCTGCGGCGCCGACGGAGCCGCACGCCACCGCATCCGGAAAGGTGACGTGGTATCCATCCACGGGACCACCGGGGAGGTCTACATCGGAACGAGGGCGCTCTTCCAGGAGAGTCGCGATGCTTGAGACGGAGCTGAAGCTGGCCGTGCACGAGGCCGACGCCCACCGGGTCATGGACCAGGCCGTGGTCCGGGATCACGCCCGAAGTCCGGCCGAGCGCCTGCGGCTGACCAGCACCTACTTCGATACCCCGGATCTGAAACTCCGCGCCGAGGGCATCGGCCTCCGGCTCCGGCACCGGGCGGGGCGGTACTGGCAGACGTTGAAGACCCGGGGCAGGGATTCCATGGGACTCCGACAGCGTAACGAGTGGGAAGTGGAGCTGGAAAAAGGCGCTCTCGACCTCGACCTTATCGAAGATCCGGACCTCCGGGCACGCCTCAACGACCGTGCGCTTCGCAAGCGCCTGCAGCCGGTGTTCACGACGGACTTCCACCGCACCGCCTGTGACCTGGCATTCGCCGACGGGAGTGTCGTCGAGCTGGCCGTGGACGTGGGCGTGATCCGGGCGGGGGGGGGCGCGAGCCCTGTCTGCGAGGTGGAGGTGGAGCTGAAATCAGGCGTACCGGTGCGGGTGTTCGAGACGGCGCTGGCCCTGTCCGGGATGCTGTCCATGCGGGTGTTGCTCGTCAGCAAGGCCCGGCGCGGCTACGACCTGGTGAGACCGTCTCTTCCGCCCGAAGCGAAGAGGCCCGGACGTGTGAAGCTCCTGCCGGAGATGAGCGCCGAGGAGGCGTACCGGGCCCTTCTGAGCCACGACCTCGACTCTCTTCTCCAGAACGAGCAGGTGGTGCTGGACAATCCTACAGCCATCGAGGGCATGCACCAGATGCGGGTGGCCCTCAGACGCCTGCGCATATGCCTGGACATCTACCACGCCCTGATCCCCAGGGACGCGAGCCGAAGTCTGACCCGTAATCTCAGGTGGCTGGCCGATTCCCTGGGCCCGGCCCGGGAATGGGACGTGTTCGTCGATGGAATCCTCGACCCCCTTCTGGAGGACAGGGGGCGTCCCCCGGACCTGGTGGACCTGCGGCGCAGCGTGGAGTCGCTGCAGCAGGCGTGTCATGCCCGTGCTCGGGAGGTGATCCTCTCCTCGCGCTACACCCAGCTGGTGCTGAGCCTCGGCGTCTGGATCGAGGGCCGCGGCTGGCGCGAGGCCGTGACCGCGGATCGTCTCGGTCTGCTGGACGGACCGGTAGGAGGATTCGCCGGCACGGTTCTGGAGGACGGACACCGGAGGGTGGTGGCGAGGGGGGAGAACATCAGCGGCCTGGACGAGGAGACCCGTCACGAATTTCGCATCCTTTGCAAGCAGCAGCGATACGCCGTGGAGTTCTTCTCGGGTCTTTACTCCGGAGAGGAAATCGGGCCATATAGGGAATGTCTCGTCGACCTGCAGGCCAACCTGGGCGTCCTGCACGATGCGGCCGTCGCCCGTGTCCTGACCATGCAGGTGGCGCCGGATGCACCCCACCCGGGTGCGAAATGGATCGAGGACGACCTCGAGGCGGTCAAAGGCGGCCGTCTGGAGGATCTTGATCAAGCATGGCATCTTTTTCTTACACAGTTCAGGGAGAAATCATGGGAACGGAGTTGACCTGGCTCGGCCACGGAACCTGGTCCGTCAAGACCGGTGAGACCAACCTCTTGCTCGACCCCTTTTTGGATGAATCGCCCACGGCGCCCGTGAAGGCGGATGCGGTGGAGGCGGACTACATCCTCGTATCCCACGGCCACGGGGATCACGCCGGAGACCTCGTGAAGGTGGCGAAGCGGACCGGCGCCATGGTCATCGCCATTCACGAGATCGCCCAGTGGGCCGCCGGCCAGGGTGTGGAGAACGTCCACGGCATGAACATAGGCGGCGGTTACGACTTTCCCTTCGGCCGGGTCCACATGACGCCCGCGCTGCACAGCTCGATGCTGCCCGACGGGTCCAACGGGGGCGACCCGGGCGGATTCCTCCTCACCCTGGAGGGCAGCAAGATCTACTTCGCCTGCGACACCGGTCTCTTCAGCGACATGAAGCTCATCGGCGATGCGGGCCTCGACCTGGCCGTGCTGCCCATCGGCGACAACTTCACCATGGGCCCGGACGACGCCGTCAAGGCCGTCACGTTCTTGCGGCCTGCCCGCGTGTTACCCGACCACTACAATACCTGGCCGCTCATCGAACAGGACGTGGAGGCTTGGGCCACCCGGGTGAAGGTCGAGACCACGGCCCAGCCGATGGTGGTGGAGCCCGGCGGCAAGGTGACCCTGTAGGAGGTATTCATGCCCTGGTTCTTAGTGTGCGCCCTCCTTGCGGCTGCCGAGACCACCGTGGTCGTGACGGACATTCCCGAGAGCGATCCATTCCATACGGTGGTGAAGGCGGCTCTGAAGACGGCAGGGGCCTCGAGGCCCGTCCGGTTCAAGGATCCCGCGGACGCCCTGGAGGCGCTCAGGCAGTTACGGCCGGACAGCGTGCTGGTGGTCATCCGGCCCGAGACCCTGGATCTCAACTTCGCCTACGACTTCCTGGACATGGCCGGTCGCGTCGACGAGGACCCGTTCGTGGATTTCGTGTACGGCTTCATCACCGGGAGGTCTCCGGAGGCGGCCCTGGCCTTCCTGAAGGAGACGGACGCGGTGCGAAGGAAACCGGGCCTCGTGCCGCGGGCCGCCATGGACTGCCTGGGCCCCAACAACCTGGACGAGGACAGGGTCTGGCGCTGGAAATTCGCCAGAATGCTGCCCAAACTCAAGGGCTTCGAGCTGGCCAGCATGAACCACGGAAAGCGCGGCTATCCGCAATCCCGCCTCGGAGACCTGGAAGGATTCGGCTACGTCCATTTCGGCGGCCACGGCGTTCCGGATCGCATCGTCCAAGGCCTCACGGCCGACCAGGTCTCCAGGGTGAATCTCCGCCACGCCGTGGTGTTCAACGGCGCCTGCTGGACCGGTGTCACGTGCCGGAGCTTCGACTGGCGCACCGGCCGCATCCGTGCTGTGGAGACGAAGAATCCTTTCTGCCTGGCCGTTCTGGATCGGGGTGTTGCAGCCTACCTTGCGGCCGTCCATCCCGACCATGGCATTCCGGTCTACCAGGAGATGGAGCGCCTGTTTTCAACCGGGGAAACCCTGGGCGAGGTGATGAAGTATACCTACGACCAGGTGGTGATGGCCTCGGGTGGGAAGCGGCCGGCGTTCCCGCGGTGGAAGGACGGGGAGGCGCCGCCGGCCCTCGGCCGGGGCACCATGGAACTCCACGGTACGGCGGCCCGGGTCCTGTTCGGAGATCCGCGGTTCAAACCCTTGAAGAAGGTGGCCAAGTCGCCGTACTTCGTCAAGATGAAGCGGTCGGGCAGGAATTACCTCGTCAAGGCCCAGATGCTGAATCCCGACCTCAAGTACACCCACATGGACACCTTCTCCGGCGACATGGCTCGCAACCGCATGCAGTTCAACGACCGGTTCTACTTCCAGGCCGACCTGCCCGGGAAGGCGAAGGTGAAGTCCGTGAAGGTGGTGACGGCCGTGGCCAGGAAGAAGGCTGTGAAGCACCGCCTCGTTTCGTACGCCGTGGAGGCGTGGCGTGGGCGGCGGATCCTCCACGTGCAGGTGGATTTTCCATCCCGGGGATACCAGGTGTCGGACATCCGGAATCCGTCGGCGAAGGTGGAAGTATTGGTGGAGGTGGAGTAGTTCCCTGAAAGGAATGCTTCCCGGGTGAAGAGATTCTGGAACCGATACGGCACCGTGGCGCTATGGACCGCCGTCGCCGTCATGGCCGTTCTTGCTGCGCTGAAGCTCGGCATCGAGTTTCAGCGACTGATCCGGGATCCAGGCCCGACCGGAGCCATCGACCTGCTGCTTCGTCACCATGACGTTCAGTCCTGGTTCGGCGGTGTCGACGTCTACAAGTATGTCTGGACGGCGGTCTATCCCCCGGCGAGCCACGTGATCCTCTGGCCGCTTCTGGGCTGGCTGGAGGTGCCTCCGGCACGGTGGCTCTGGGCCGCCGTCACCGTGCTGGCCCTTGTGTGGTTCTCTCGCATTGCGATCCGGGAGTCCGGGACCCGTCGTCGGCCGGAACGCCTGTTCGCCGCATTGATGCTCCTCTCCATGAACGCGACGGGCGTGTGCGTGGGAAACGGCCAGATCTCCCTCCTCGTCCTCCCCCTGGTGACGGCCGCGGTGCTTGGGTTGCGACGGGGCAATGGGGGCTGGAAGGATGACCTCCTCGTCGGGCTTCTGGTCCTGGTGAGTCTGGTCAAGCCGAACCTGTCAGCGCCTTTTTTCTGGCTCGTTCTCTTTCTGCCGGGTCGGCTGCGGCCGGCCATCCTCGTTGGGATGGGATATGCAGCGCTCACCTTGTTCAGTGCAGCTTTCCAGGAGGCCGGACTCATCCAGCTGTTCAAGGACTGGATCCGGCTGTCGAAGTCGGATTGCACACCGTATGGTTCCGCCGACCTGCACGTCCTCCTGAGATCCATCGGCCTGGAGGGCTGGATGTTTCCCGCCTCCCTCCTGGTTCTCCTCATTCACGGGGTCTGGGTCTGGTTCCATCGCCGGGCGGACATCTGGGTGTGCCTCGGTGTCACCGCGCTGGTGGCCCGGTTCTGGACCTACCACCGCCTCTACGACGATGTCCTCGTGGTGCTGCCCATGATCGCCCTGCTCAGGGCGGCCCGGTCGGCTCCCCCTGCGGGAGTGCTGCTCGCCGCCGCTGTGGCGGCCATGCTCCTGCCGGCGCGGCTACACCATATCTGGCCGCAGCCGTGGCCCCTGGTGTTCGCCTTGGCGCACACGGCGGTATGGTTGGCGATGCTGGTCTATCTCCTCCGGTACGCCTGGAAGGAAAACAGGGCCGGCTGAGCGGCAAAATCCAGTATTGCCCGAAAAGGTCGTTTCCTTCCCGATCCAGGTCGGGTAAAAAAGCACCTGTCGAAACAGGGGCTGAAATGGGACGGGCATGTAGGGAGGGCGGTCCGATGCACTCCGAAGAGAACGGAACTCCGGAGGAAACCCCATCCGACGCGCGGAAGAGGCGCACCACCACGCGGTTCTTCGCCATTGCCGACTCCGAGGAGCCGGGACGCTTGCCCCGCGGCCTCCTGGTCATCGCATTTAGCCTGACCATCCTGGTCCTGCTGGGCGTGATCTTCCACCAGCTCTCCGGCGTCCTGAAACCGCTCTTCATCGCGGTGTTTCTCGGCTATCTCATCATGCCCCTGCACAGGCGGCTCGTGCGGTGGCGCTTTCCGTCCATGGGTTCCTACGTCCTCATCGTCCTCGGGATTCTCATCGTCACTTTCGGCGTATGGATGATGATGTCCAGGAGTGCCGCGCAGCTCGACCGGAAGTTACCCGTGTACGAGAAGAAGATCCGCAAGGCCAATGACTGGGTCAATGCCAAGATCGAGGTTCTTTTTAAACGCCTGAACAAGGAGCCTGCTTCAAAAGGAGACGGGAGCAGCGGCAGTGCCAAGACGGGTTCGGAGGAGCTCACAAAGACGGGGATCTCCCGGGAGGACATCACCGGTTTTGTGTGGTCCATCCTCGGCCCCTTGCGCGGATTCCTCACGTCCCTGTTCATCATCATCGTCTACCTTGCATTCCTCCTGGCTGAGGGCGAGACGTTCCACAGACGGATGAGACGGATGTTCGGCGAGGAGCGCAGTGAGGTCGCTCTCCAGGTGGTCGGGTCCATCAACCGCGCCATCTCGGAGTATATCTCGGTCAAGACCTCCATCAGCTTCCTCGTGGCCCTCCTTACGACGGTCATCCTCTGGCTCTTCGGCGTGGACTTCTTCCTCCTCTGGGGATTCCTGACGTTCCTCCTGAACTTCATCCCCTACATCGGAAGCATCGTCGCTGCGGGCCTGCCCGTCGTGCTCGCCTTTCTACAGTTCGACTCGCACTGGAGGTGGGCGGTCGTGGCCGTCCTCCTCCTGGGGGTCCAGGTCGCCACGGCCTACATCCTGGAGCCGCGCCTCACCGGCAAGCGCCTGGGCCTGAGCCCCCTCATGATCCTTCAGGTCGCGGGAATCTCAACGGCCCAGGTCTTTTACGTGGATCCGGTGGGAGGCAAGGACGCTCCGAACGGGGGCGGAGTGACCAGCCCGTTCAAGACCATTACCTACGCCGTTTCCCGATACGCGGGCATGCCCGCCACCCTGGACCTTCGTCTGAAACCGGGCCAATACGATCCGACGTCCGGGGAATCCTTCCCCCTGGCCCTGCCGCCACGGACAACCATGAAGGCCGTCATCCCTGGCACCGTCATCATCCGGAAGTCGGCCATGCAACTCTCCACGGTATTCTCGGCCGCCAACGCCGACACCCTCCGATTCGAGGACGTTTTCATCGGCTCCCCGGACCGTGGACTGCAGTGCACCAGCACGAACGCGTCCCCCCTGAACCTCACCTTGATCGGCTGCGGCATGGGAAACTCCAGGGATATCGCCCTGAACCTCACGAACACCAACGCCCAGGTGACCCTGATCCGGTGTGACCTGGGTGGGGGCGACACCGGGCTGCGCCTGAACGTCCAAACCGGCAGCACGGTCAACCTGAGCATGGACAGCTGCATCATCAAGAAGGTGTGGCATGGCGTCTACGCCAACGCCGACGGCCAGGGCGCAAACATCTTCAGTGTAATCCGCGGCTGCCACTTCAACGCTCCGGGCATCAACGGCATCTATTCCCTGACCCGCAGCGGTGGCCAGGTCGTGGACTGGATCGAGGGATGCGTCTTCTACAATTGCGGAAGTTTCACGATTCCCAACCAGGGCAACGGCCTGAAGGACCAGTGGGATGCGGCATCCTCTCCACCCATCCATGCCGTGGCCAACAACGCCTTCTACCGCAACGGCACGGACATGCCGAATTACAGCCCCACGTCCTACCTCCTGCAGAACAACCTGGTGCAGGATCCCGGCCTCGTGGGCAAGGGCGGCTCCATCACCGGTAATCCCCTGTTCGTGAACGAGGCCAAGGGCAATTTCAGGCTGCAGCTGGCCTCGCCCTGCCGGGACCGGGGTTCCAACCAGGCCGTGACCCTCCTGGCCGATTTCGACGGCTGCCCGCGCATCGATCCGAAATCACTGGGCGGCGCCGGGCGGGTCGACATCGGAGCCCACGAGTACTACCCCTATTACCTGTCCACCCACCCCGAACCCGCTCCCATCGGCCAGAAGGTGGATTTCCGGTACGTGGGTCCCCCGGGATCCGTGGCATTTGTCGGCCTCGGAACCGGAATCCTCCCGATAATTCCCTTCGGCGGCGGCTTCCGGCTCCAGAACATGGCGCAGCTGCCCCTGGTGCCGTTGGGCGTCCTGGCTGCTGATCATTCGCTCACGGTGCCGGTCATGGTTCCGAACGCGCCGGTCATCATCGGCCTGGCCGTCTTCTGGCAGTCCGCCTATCTTCTGGGGAGCAACATCACTTTCAGCTACAACGTCTTCAGGATGACGTTCAAGTAGCTGCTGCTCACTGCAGATGATGAACCGTCGAGTATCCAAACGCCATCACACCGCCGCTCGAGAGTTCCTGGAGTACAACGGACACGCTCGGTTCCGCGATGGGCCGGAGCAGGGTGGATCCGGCGCCCGTGAGGCGTTCGGGCGTCCGGTCCGGAAAGCCGGACATGTAGTTACTGCCGCCGGCGACGACGATGGACCCGTCGGCCAGCACCACCGGGTTGAAGTGGCTCCGGGGATGTCTCATGCGAATGGGGAGCAGCCAGGATCTCATGGCGAGGCCGGAGAAGAGCTCCAGGTCCGTGCTCCCCATGAAATTGGTTCCGTTGCCGCCCAGGATGAGGGCGTCGGTGGCGCTCACCCGGACCATGGCGTGGGCGTACCGGGGGCGGGACATCTTTCCCCACGGGTAGAACTGGTGGGTCTGGAGCAGGAAGAGCTCGGCATCGTCCATGGCGTTCATGTTCTTGTCCTGGCCGCCGGTGATGAGCACGGCGCCCACCGCGGGGAAGGCCACGGCGGATGCGTACTGGCGCGCCTTGTTCATGTCGGGCAGGGTGATGAACTTCCGGTTCCGGGCGTCGTAGAGCACGGCCTTGGCCGAGGTCTTTCCGGTCGTACCGTTGTAGCCGCCCGCGATGAGGACGTATTCGTGGCCTGAACCGGGCGCCCGGACCACCGTCGCCGAATGGGCGTACCTGTCGGAGGGTACGGGACCGAGGCTCTTGAAGGACCTCGTTGTCGGGTCGTAGAACTCGGCGGTGGGATTCGAGGAGTTGAAGTCTCCGCCTACCACCAGGACCGTGCCGTCGCTGAGGGCCCGGGCCACGTGGCCGGCGCGCGTGGTGGTCATGCTGCCCACCTGGAGGAAGGTGATCTTGAATGGATCGTAGATCCACGCGTCACTGCGCGCCATGGGGACGCATCCTCCGGCGAATCCCCCGCAGAAGAGCACGTTGCCGTCCTTCATGAGAGCCCGAGCGTGACCGCCGCCGGGGCCGAAAGGAAGGGACGACGCGAGCGCCTTCTGGACGAACCTGCGCTTCTGGTTCGGGGCGATGTTCCACAAGCATACAGGGGAATAGCTCCGTCCCCAGTTGCTGTCGGTCACCTCGCCCATGAGGTAGATGGGCAGGCCGATGAGGCTGTTCGAGGGGGGCACCCACACCCTGACCGACGTATTGCCCTGGGAATCGATGTTCCCGACGGACAGGAGGTGGATGGGAGGGAGGAGCGGGGGCCATCCCGGCACCAAGCTGTATCCGTTGGAGAAGACGAGGGTGTAAGGGACGTTCTGGCCCGGGTACTTGAGGTTGATGACCGCCATTTCACCCACGGCCCCGCCCGCGCCGATCCAGACGCTGGGCGCCGGCAGGGGCGGGGCGCCCGCCTCGGCGTGAGCCACGACTGCGAGAATCAAAAGAATGGGAAGGAGTTTCCTGTTCATCGTACGATTTCCTCCGTGAATGGATCGGTGTCCCCATTCAGTGGATGGAGCAAGAGCCTGTCGCGTTTCGGATCTCATCAAGATAGACATGGAAATTCGGCCCTGCTCACCCCGGATTATTGGCAAGTATACCCCGGGATCGGGGGGGAGGCAATACTCCATGAACTTCAAGGCCGGTGGGATTATACTTTGCCGCCCCCAACGACCCGGAATCGGACATGACACCCCCTGAAACGGAACCCATCGACGATCGGATCCTGGGCCGGCTCCTGGACCGGGTGGAGAGACCCGGCCGCTACATCGGCGGCGAGCTCAACCAGGTGAAGAAGGACCCGGCCGGGATGAAGGTGCGCATCTGCCTGGCGTTTCCTGACGCCTATGAGATCGGCATGTCTCACCTCGGTCTCCGGATCCTCTACGAGGTCTTGAACCATCGCGACACCCTCTACGCGGAGCGGGTCTACTGTCCGTTTCCCGACATGGAAGCGCGCATGCGGGAGGCCGGCGTTTTGCTCCACTCCCTGGAGACCCGCACCCCGCTCCGGGACTTCGACGTGGTCGGCTTCTCCCTCCAGTCGGAGATGACCCTCACCAACGTCCTCACCATGCTGGACCTCGGCGGCATCCCCCTCCACCGCGTGGACCGCACCGACCCGGATCCCCTCGTCGTGGCCGGCGGGCCGGTGGCGTTCAACCCGGAGCCGTCCAGCGACTTCTTCGACGCCTACCTCATCGGTGACGGCGAGGAGGTGCTGCCCCGATTCCTGGAGACCTACGAAGAGCTGAAGGCGGCCGGTATCGGTCGCGCCGAGCGCCTCGCCCGCCTCGCCACTACCCTGGAGGGCGTCTACGTGCCCGCCCTCTACGATACCCGGAAGGACGAGCGCACCGGTTTCATCCACGTGGTCCCCACGGGCGACGCGCCGTTTCCGGTGAAGAAGGCCCTGGTGAAGGACCTGGGTCGATTCCCCTTCCCCGCCGAGACCCTGGTGCCCCGGTCGAACATCGTCCACGACCGGGTGGCCGTGGAGATCGCCCGGGGCTGCACCGGGGGATGTCGGTTCTGCCAGGCCGGTATCGTCTATCGTCCCCAGCGCGAGCGGACGCCCGGGTCCATCGTGGAGACCCTCCTCAAGGGCCTCGACGCCACCGGCTTCGACGAGGCCTCGCTGACGGCGCTTTCCACCGCCGACTACTCCTGTATCACGCCCCTGGCCCGGGCCGTCATGGCGAATCTCGAGTCCCGGCGTGTGGCCATGTCGGTGTCATCGCTTCGGGTCTACGGCGTCACCGAAGACCTGGCCACCGAGATCGCCCGGGTGCGGAAGACGGGATTCACCATCGCCCCCGAGGCGGGCACCCAGCGGCTGCGCGACGTCATCAACAAGGGCGTCACCGACGACGACATCCGCACCGCCGCCGAGATCGCCTTCTCCGGCGGCTGGAACCGCATCAAGCTCTACTTCATGATCGGCCTGCCCACCGAGACCGACGAGGACGTGGAGGGCATCGTGGATACCGCGGCCCGGGTGTTGAACCTCGGCCGGGACCTGGGTGCGCGGGGGATCAAGGTGGTGGTGTCCGTGTCCTCCCTGGTGCCCAAGGCGTGGTCCACGTTCCAGTGGGTGGGTTTCGACGGCGTCGAGACCCTGATGCGGAAGCAGGATCTGCTCCGGCGCCGATTCCGGCGCCGGCGGGGCATCGAGTTCAAGTACCACGATGCGCGGGTGTCCCGGGTGGAGGCCATCTACTCCCGGGGCGACCGCCGCCTGGGCCGGGTCACCGAGACCGCCTGGCGCCTGGGGGCGCGGTTCGACGAGTGGAGCGATCTGTTCCGGGGGGACCTGTGGAACGAGGCCCTCGCGGCCTGCGGCGTGGATGGGGAGGCGTTCCTTGGCGCCCTGGACCCGGAAGCGGATCTTGTCTGGGATCACATCCATGCCCGGGTGGAAAAAGCGCACCTGGCAAAGGACCTCGAGCGGGGCCTCGCGTCGCGATCCAGACCCGCGTGCGGGAAACCGGTCTCGCCGGACCGGCGCCACACCCTGGT
Source organism: uncultured Planctomycetota bacterium (assembly GCA_964485695.1). Taxonomy (GTDB): domain Bacteria; phylum Planctomycetota; class JAFGQW01; order JAFGQW01; family JAFGQW01; genus CAZAKZ01. The sequence continues at coordinate 44,075 of CAZAKZ010000006.1, forward strand.
CTGCCATGGCTGCGGCGCCGACTGCGACCTGGAGGCCGTGGCCCGGGATCGCGAGCGGTCCGGCAAGGAGGCGGCGGCGCTGATCGAGGCCGCGCCGACTCCGGAGTCAGCGCCTCCCGCCAGGCCGCCCTTTGATCCGACGCCCGGGCCGCTCCATGGCTTCCGGGTGTGCTACTCCAAGACCGGTCTGTCGCGCTACCTCTCCCACCTGGAGGTGACCCGCCTCATTCACCGCACGGGCAACCGCATCCACTGGCCGGTGGCCTACACGGGCGGATATCACCCGCATCCGAGGATTTCCTTTGGACCGGCGCTGTCGGTGGGGGTCGAGGGAGAGCGGGAATATTTCGACGTGGATCTCACCGAGAACTGGGATCCAGGCACGATTCTAGAGAAGATGAACGCTGCCCTCCACGAGGGATTCCGGGTCCATGCGGTGCGCCGCCTTCCGGCGGGTGTGGGAGCCGTGGAGGGGCTGGTGGAGAGGATGGTCTTCAGGGTGCGGCTGCCGGCCGGGGCTGCAGACGGATTTTCTCGCCGCCTCGAGGCGAAACTCCAGGAAGACGCGTGGACCGTCTCCCGCACGCACAAGGGGAAGACGAGGTCCCTGGACGTGCTGCCCATGATCGCGGCATCCGAGGTCTCGGAAACGGTGGACGCCGTGGACTGGACCCTTACGCTCCGGGCCGCGGACGGCCGGTGGGTGAAGCCGCGCGCCCTGGTGGAGTCCCTGTTCGGCGAGTGGCCGGACGACACGCGCATCACCCGCGTGGACATGGGCCGCGTGGTGGAGGGACGGTTTCTCACGCCCATGGAGGTGCCCGAGCCATGATGGATGCCCCGGGGCCCAGGCGCGTCTCCTTCCACACCCTCGGGTGCCGCCTCAACCAGGCCGAGACCGCGCTCATGGCGGAGAAGTTCCGCACCAAGGGCTACGTCCTCACGGACCACGGCACGCCGGTGGAGGTGGCGGTGATCCACACCTGCACGGTGACGGATCGGGCCGACGCCCGGTGCCGTCACGCGATCCGGAAGATCCGCAAGCGATCGCCCGGCGCCCTCATCTGCGCCGTGGGCTGCCTCTCCCAGTCCGATCCGGATCAGGTGGCCGCTGTCCGGGGCGTGGACCTGGTGGTAGGTAACGAACGGAAGTACGACCTGGCCGACCTCCTCGAGACCCACGTCCGGGGCGGGGACGCGGCCGTTCACGTGTCACGGCGGCCGGACTTGAACGTGCCCTCCTACCCGGAGGCCGGGTATCACGTCCGCGCCACCCGGGCCAACATCAAGGTCCAGGACGGCTGCGCCTTCGCCTGCACCTACTGTCCGCTGCCGCGGATCCGGGGCCGACCCCGGTCCAGGCCCCTGGACGAAATTCTGGCCGAGGGCCGCGCGCTGGTCCGGCGCGGACACCGGGAACTGGTGGTCACCGGCGTCAACATCGGCACCTACCGGCACGAGACGTTTTGCCTGAGCCACCTGGCCCGGGCGCTGTCCGAGATTCCCGGCCTGGCACGCGTGCGCATCTCCTCCATCGAGCCCACCACCATCGAGGACGAGCTCCTGGAGTGGATGGCCGTCTCCCCCAGGGCTTGCCGGCATCTTCACGTGCCGCTGCAATCCGGGGACGACGGCGTGCTCGAGCGCATGCGGCGGTTCTACACCACGGCCGAATACACGGCCTTCGTGAAGAAGGCCCTGGCTCTCGTGCCCGGTCTCGGCCTCGGCACCGACGTCATCGTCGGATTCCCCGGCGAGACCGAGGCGGAGTACCGGAACTCGAGGCGCTTCGTTTCCTCGCTGCCCTTCACCTATCTCCACGTATTCTCCTACTCGGACCGGAGGAAGACCGCATCGGCCCGGTATGACGGGAAGGTGGACCGGGCGACGGTCAAGGCCCGGTCGGCGGATCTGCGGGCTCTGGCCCTGGAGAAGAAGCAGGCCTTCTTCCGGGCGCACCTGGGCCGCGAGGTGGAAGTGCTCATGGAGACCGTGGACGAGGACGGCCTCCGGAAGGGCCTCACCTCGTCCTACCTCAGGGTGGGCGTGAAACCCTCGGCCGCGGGGGAGAACGACCGGGTCCGGGTACGTCTCACTTCAGCCGAGGAGGATTTCTGCCGCGGCGAGGTGGTCGGAATCGTGGAAGCGGGGGCCGGGTCGTGAAACCTGGCGGCGGCGCGGCCTTAAGGCGCATCCACCTCCAGACCTTCGGCTGCCAGATGAACGAGTACGATTCGGAGCTGGCTCGTACCCTCCTGGAGGGGGCCGGGTATGGCTTCACGGCCGATCAAGAGGAGGCCGACGTTCTCCTCTTCAACACCTGCGCCGTCCGGGAGACCGCCCACACCCGGATCTACGCCCGCCTCGACGCGCTGCAGTCCTGGAAATCGGAGGGGGAAGGTCGGGTCGTCGGTGTGCTGGGGTGCATGGCCCAGAACCTGAAGCAGGAAATGCTGGACCGGTTTCCGGCCGTGGACTTCGTGTGCGGTCCGGACGCGCTCCGCGATCTACCCGACCTCATCGACCGGGCCCACGGCGCGGCCCTGGACCTCTCCGAGTACGAGACCTACGAGGACATTGCCCCCACCCGGGTGAAGGGCGTCAACGCCTGGATCGCGGTCATGCGCGGGTGCAACAACTTCTGTTCCTTCTGCGTGGTGCCCTACACCCGGGGCCGGGAGCGGTCCCGGAATCCCGACGGTATCGTGGAGGAGGCCCGCCGCCTCGTGGCCGAGGGCCACTGCCAGGTCACCCTTCTCGGCCAGAACGTCAATTCCTACAGCCACGGTGGCTGTGATTTCACCGACCTGATCCGGCGGGTGGCGGACGTGGAGGGCGTGGAACGGGTCCGGTTCACATCCCCGCATCCCAAGGACTTCCCCCTGAAGCTCCTGGAGGTCATCGCCGGCCACCCCAATATCTGCAACGCCGTCCACCTCCCCCTGCAGTCGGGCAGCAATCGGATCCTGAAACGCATGAACCGCGGCTACACCCGGGAGTCGTTCCTGGATCTGGCCGCCCGGATGCGCGACACGGTTCCCGACCTGGCGCTGACCACCGACGTCATCTGCGGTTTTCCGTCGGAGACCCTGGAGGATTACCTCGAAACCGAGGATGTGGTGAAGACCGTGGCGTTCGAGTCGGCGTTCATCTTCAAGTATTCCGTGCGCAAGGGCACCGTTGCGGCGCGCCGGTTCGAGGACGACGTTTCCGAGGAGGAAAAGTCCCATCGCGTCACCCGCCTGGTGGACATCCAGCGCGAGCTCTCCCGCAGCAAGAACGAGGCCCGCATCGGACGCGTCGAGCGCGTCCTCGTCGAGGGCGTGAGCCGGAAGGATCCCGGCGCGTGGCGCTCCCGGAACCAGGGCAATACCATCGTGGTCTTTGAGAATCCCGCTCGCCGCGTGGGGGACTTCTGTGAGGTGCGCATCGTCCGGGCCACCCCCAACACCCTCATCGCTGAGCCGACGTGAAGGCCCGGTCCAGGAGGTCCTCGAGACCCAGGAATACGGCCCACACCCGGAGGTATTCCCGGTCCAGCACCTCTCCCTTGGCCTTGATCACCCCGAGAACGTCCCGCCACTGCCGGTCCTGAGTTCGTCCGCTCTTATCAAACCACTGCAGTTTGGCCAGGATGGAATCTTCCGGAGTCGTGATGAACGCGGATCTTTGCGGCGAATCAAGGACCACCTCCCGAACCCGGCGCTCCATCTTGACCCGGTCGTACACGCCTCTTCCCGGGATGAAGATGTCGACCTTGAAGGCCAGGTCCACGTGGATCAGGTTGAAGCTGGAGCGGTTCCGGATCGCCTCGCGAGCGGCGCTCTCCACCACATAGAACGCCGCCTCGTGCCTCCGGAGGAACGGCCGCAACCGGTCCCGGGAAAGATCGGCGATGATGTCAACGTCGTTGGTGGTGCGGACCATGCCGTGCAGGGTGCTGGCAATGGAGCCACCGATGAAATACTCCACCTCCAGCGCCTCCAGGCTTTGCGCCACCGACACGGCGACCTCGAGGGGATTCACTTCGATCATGAGAGTGCCTTCCGGGATGCTGCACGCCTCCGGCCACGCCGAGCCGAGAATGCGGCTGGCGAGCTCGAGGCGTGCCTGCACGGAGGTGGCCTCCGGAAACTGGCTCCGGACACCGGCCAGGGCCAGGCCGCGGGCCATCTTCACCAGGCCGTGGAGCATGCAGGCCTTTTCCGAGGCCGGCGCTGCGCCGAACCGCCGGAACTGGAGGGCCTCCACGGCCGGATCTTCCTGGGGATGCATCTCCCGCCAGGTCGGAGGGATGGCCGGAGCCGAGGTTTCTCTCACGACATTGTTTTCATTCATGACGGAGAGAATTATACGGCGTCCTGCCGATCCTCGCCCGCCGGAACTGGAGGGCCTCCACGGCCGGATCTTCCTGGGGATGCATCTCCCGCCAGGTCGGAGGGATGGCCGGAGCCGAGGTTTCTCTCACGACATTGTTTTCATTCATGACGGAGAGAATTATACGGCGTCCTGCCGATCCTCGCCGGGGGGAAGGTCGCAAAAAAACGCAGTGAGTTTCGAACTTTCCGGAAGTTTTCTGAAAATTCGATGTAGTAGAATTACGATGCCAAACCCGCAGGACCCGGGTAAAGTGGTCGGTAATGGAGGATTGCACATGACCCGATGGATACCGCTCATGGTGCTGGCTCTGGCCCTGCCTGTCTCGGCTCAATTTGCCGAAGACCTCGAAAAGCCCGTTCGAATCCAGGCGGACGGCAAGGCCATCAACGTGGACATCGGCCACGCCGCGCCCTGCATGGCCGACTTCGACGGGGACGGCCTGCAGGATCTTCTGGTCGGCCAGTTCGGGTCGGGAAAGCTCCGGATCTACAAGAACGTGGGAACCCGCACAGAGCCGAGGTTCAGCGGCTATACCTGGTTCCAGGCCGGCGGCAAGGACGGCCGCGTGCCGGCGAGCTGATGTATCGGTTTCGGTCCACAGCGTGTGGACCTCACCCACGACGGCATTGCGGATATCCTCTCGGGATCCTATCCCGGCCAGCTCTACCTCTTCCGCGGCACGGGCGGGGGGAACTACGCTGCCCCGGAGTTACTCAAGCGGGCGAACGGAGAAGTCATCAAGGCCTACAAGGCCGCAGCGCCCTTTGCCGCGGACTGGGACGGGGACGGGGATCTGGATATCATCCTCGGGGAAATCACGGGACGGGTCTATTTCATCCCACGGGAAAAGAAGGGATACGGCAAACCCCTGAGGCTGAGGGCAAACGGAAGGAAGATCCAGGTGCGGGGTGGAAACGCCGGCCCCTGTGTGGCGGACTGGAACGGAGACGGCCTTCCCGACCTGATCCTGGGCTGCGGGGACGGCAGTGTGGTCTGGTACCGGAACCGGGGCTTCCGGACCGCTCCCGATCTGGCGCCGGCAAGAAACCTGATCCCGCGGAGCAAGCGTCAGGGGATCCGGATCGAGGATGGCAACAAGGAGATAGTCATGGGCTCCCGCACCAAGCCGTGCGTCACCGACTACAACGGCGACGGCCGCCTGGACCTCCTGGTGGGCGACTTCCTCTACGGCGGCCAGGACTGGTCCAGCCTCACGCCCAAGGAGCGGAAGGCGTGGGAGGAAGCACGGATGAAGCTCTCCACGGGTTTCACGAAGGACTTTCCCACCTTGAAGAGGCCTCGTTCCATCGTGTATGGCCACGTGTGGCTCTGTCTCAGGAAGCCGTCCCCGGAGGATGGATGAGCTTATCCAGCCATGAATGATAATCCACCTATCGACCTGACCGGTGAAGCCTTGCCGGAGCCCACCGAGCAGGTCCGGTCCGCGGGCGAGACACTGCGCGCCGCTTTCGAGGAAGCCTGCCGGAGCGAAAAACTTCTGGGACACCTGACCGGGCCGCCTGACTGCATGGACCTCGCGTTCGAAACCCAGGACACGGCGCCGCCCGAGCTGATCCAGGAGACGTTCTTGAAGGAACTCGAGAAGCGGGGAGTCAAGGCTGGGCCGGTGCTTCGGCCGCATCCAGCCATGGGGGAGGCGGAGATCCGGGCGGCGGCCGCGGCCCTGGCCGATACGGTGCGGCGCATCCGGGCCCTGATGGTGGAGTACAACTCATACCTCTCGGCCGGCCTGCCCTTTGTCTTCGATGCGCCCTGTGCCCTCATGAAGGACCGCGGGCTTTGCATCTACCGCTATCCTGCCCGGGCCGGGACCGACGTCCGGGCCGTGGGCGAGGCCGTGCGCATCACCTTCCATGTCGGCCCCCTCGGGGAGGTGACCTCGTCAGGCTTCTACGTACCCACCCGCGTACGCGGCGACATCACGACAGATATCCGGTACCACCTCCGGCAGTGGAACCCCGGCCCGGACAACGCGTGCCTCGCCCTCTTCGCCCAGGACGAGGCCTCCATGGTCCGTTTCTACGCCCAGCGCTACACCCCGGCCGAAGCGCCGGACGGCCCCCTTCTCCTGGCCAACCTGAACGACGTGCGATCCGAGGCCGGGCCGGTGGCCGGCAGCGAGGGAGCGTTCCGTCTCGTACGCCGGGGCACCACGGTCTCGGCCTGGCACCGGTCCGGGAATGAGAAGTGGCGCTTGCTGGGCGAGAGTCCCTTCGAGGACGCCCCGGATCTCTACATCGGCGCCAAGATCTGGTCCGGGGTGGAGTGCAGCGGCCTGGAGGCGGATCTCTCGGACCTGCGCATCGAGGGCGAGGTGCCGGAGGACCAGACCACCGTCCCGGTGGAGCGGCCCGATCCCAGAAACGCCTGAGCCTTTCCGGACACACTCGTTACTCCAGAGTAACGCTACCGCGACGGGAGTGCTCCTCGAATTTCAGCCCTGCCGCCGATCTTGTGGTACAATTCCGGATGATTGCCCGGGGAAGCATTTACTGGCACATATTTTGTATGGATCTCGAGGTCAAACGCTGAGGCAAGGGTCAAGCCGTTCTCGATGAAAGGATTTCCGGCATGGTTCGCTCAATCCTGATACTCTCCGTGCTCCTGGCAGTGGCAACTCCTATCGCCGGCCAGGGCGTTAATTTCTCGGTCGTTCCCACCTCAGTTCCCCTTGGCCAGAAGCTCCTCCTCTCCTTCACCAACCAGTCCTCCAACACCATCTGGTTCGCCAATCCGGCCCCCTGGAGCATCTATGACACAAAGAACCAGCTCGTGTTCTCACCGATCGTCATCACCATACCCGTATCCGTGCCTCCCCGCACCGCGACGTTATGGTACTGGGATCAGCTGGACCATAACCTGAAACAGGTGTTGCCGGGCAACTACGAGGCCAGGATCACCTTCAACCTCGGCCAGACCACCTTGAAGGCCCCCTTCACCATCGAGGACGTTTCCCTGACCCTGTCGGGCCAGGCCACACCGGGCGGAACCCTGATCCTGAACCTCCGTGCCCCGCAGGCTGCCGGCATGATCTACCAAACGGCCCTCGCCTTCACCGATTCGGGCATCTCCCTCCCTGGAAAACGCGTCCTGCCCCTGGCGCCGGACCCGCTCTTCTTCGTCAGCATCCTGGTCGGCCCGCCCATCTTCGAGAAGTTCGCGGGTGTCCTGGACAGCACCGGCAACGGCGTCTCGAAGCTGAACTTCCCCAAGACGAGCGCTCTGATCGGCGTGCAGGCGTTCGCTGCCTTCGCCACCTTCCATCCGTCGGGACCAGGGGGCATCTTCAACCACTCGGCCTCGAAGAAATTCCAGATCAAGTAAGCCTGGAGTATGCCATAATAGCCGCGGGCGGGGCCGTCGATCTGGGAAGGTGCACATAAGGGTTGACCATGACAAAGATCCGCGGATACAGGCCCTCCGACCTGGATCGGTGCAGAGCGCTGTGGGCCGAGATGAATCAACACCACAGGGAGATCTACGACGATCCCTCCATCGGGGGAGAGAATCCAGGAATGGAGTTCGATGGTCACCTCTCCAGAGTGGGGCCGGAGCGAGTATGGGTTGCCGAGTCCGGCAAAGAGATGGTCGGATTCGTTTCGTTGATTCACGAGGGCGAGGAAGCCGAAGTCGAACCGATGGTGGTGAGCCGAGAACACCGGGGAGGTGGTATCGGCCGGCAGCTGCTGGACCGCGCGGTGGAGGAAGCGAAGAACCTCGGCGTGGTGTGCCTCTGCGTGAAGCCCGTGGCCCGGAATCCGAAAGCGATTTCCTTCTTCCATGACGCGGGTTTCAAGACCCTTGGACACATCCAGCAGTTCATGTGGCTCGGTCCGACAACTCCCGGGCAGTGGAAGAAGGGGCCTGAGGTGTTCGGCAAGTCCTTTGACTGCTGAAGAGCAGTGACCTGGCTCGAGACCGCCCTTCCTGTGTTGCGCAGCACCCGATATTCAAATATACTGCCGGCAGGGTCCACCGGGCCGATGGACCTATCCATTTCCGAAGAGCCATGCAATCAGGAGGTTACGAATGGTATATATGGCAGACCTCTGGCTTCCCATCCTGCTTTCGGCGATATTCGTATTCATTGTCAGCTCGGTCATCCACATGGTGCTTCCCTTCCACAAGGCGGACTGCAAGAAGCTACCCGGTGAGGAAAGGGTGCTCGAGGAGATGCGAGCTCAGGGCGTCAAGTCCGGAGACTACATGTTACCCTGCCCGGAATCCATGAAGGACATGGGTTCTCCGGAGATGATCGAGAAGTACAAGCAGGGCCCGGTGGGTTTCTTGACGGTGATGCCGCCAGGGGTGCCGGCGATCGGGAAGAGCCTCGTTCAGTGGTTCTTGCTGGCCCTTCTCATCAGTGTCTTCGTCGCCTATGCCGCCAGGCTCGGCCTGAAGCTGGGGGCGGAGACCATGGTGGTCTTCCGCATGACCTTGACCGTGGCCATTCTCGGCCACACGGTCTCTTACATCTGCGACTCCATCTGGAAGGGCCGCAGCTGGAAAATCACCCTGAAGTTCGTGTGCGACGGCGTGGTCTACGGCGTTGTGACCGCGGCCACCTTCGCCTTGCTCTGGCCCGATGCCGTGTGAGAGCTCGGGTGGTCGGAACGATGCGTCTGGGCTGGAATAGAAACACCTGTCCCGCAGCACCGGGGATGTGGTCATGGTGCACAGGATCTTCCGCGGCTTTCTGATTCTCGTTGTCATCGGCGGGGTCGCTGCTCTGACGTGGTACGCGTTCAAGGACCCGACAGAGGAGCCCTCCTTCGGCGGCGAGGTGAAGCAGGCCCGGGATGCGGACACTCCGGAGGAGAAGCCCGATCCTCCGCCTGTACCGAGAAGGCGGAAACAGGACACGCCTGCGCCTCTCACTCTCAAGAAGGCCGCTCCCGCGCCGTCTGGATCCGAAGAACGCATGGTCCTTTGCCTCGTGAACCGCGGCGACCGGACGCCCCTGGCCTGCGTCACGGCCGAGATCGAGGGCAACTGCTACGTCACGACCCTGGAAGGAAAGGTCGCCCTGCCTCCGAAGTGGCGCTTCAAGATTTCTGTTCCCGGGTACGTGAATGCACAGATCAGCATCCGGGGCTACCGGAAGGCCCTGACGGAACCGATCGTGGTTCCACTCTCCCCCGCGGGCACGATCCAGGGCGTCGTCCGTTCCGCCGGGAGCAGGCCAGTCAGAAAGGCGGACATCCGGTTCAGTCTCCGGAGGCTCAGGGAATCGCTCTCCAACGTGGCGACCATCTACTGTCCTTACGGGCGCATGAGAACCGAGACCGACAACGCAGGTCGATTCTGCATGTCGGGATTTCCTCCGGACACCCCCGTTTACGCCTCCATCCAGACCGGTGTCATCGCGAAGTTCCGGGTGAAGGAGCCCGTGGTTCTCCGGCCCGGCGAGGTGCGCGAGGTGGTGTGGACCATTCCCGGGCAGTGCTACCTCCTCGGTGTGGTACGGGACCAGGGCGGCAGGGCCGTTGCCGACGCCAAGGTGTGGCTCCATGGAGGCGATGCCGAGAGCTACATCGGGAACACCGACACCGACAAAATAGGGAAGTTCAGCTTCGGCGCCGTGCGCCTCGGCGCCTACCGGATCGAGGTGGAATCGAAGAAGAAACCGGCGGACTTCCCGGTGGCAAAGGAGGCCGTGGAGATGACCCGCTTTGACGTCGAGGTCTTCAAGACCCTCGTCGTTTACCGGAATCTGTTCATCCGGGGGCGGGTGGTGGGGCCGGGCGGGGAGCCCCTCAAGGGTATCCAGGTCTCGACGGCTCGATCCGAGGGCGACAAACTCGGTTACTTCGGCACCCAGACCGAGAGCCGGCTGGACGGGTCCTTCGATCTGGGCCCGCTCGCCCTGGGTGTCCACGAGGTCCGGGCCGAGGGGTGGGGAAAATACGCCGATGCGCCGCCCAGGCAGGTGCAGGCGGGCACCATGGGCGTGGAGATCCGTCTTCCTCTGGTCTCGAAAGCAAAGGGAATGACGGTGGACAGCCGGACCGGAAAGCCCGTTGCATGTAACGTGCAGATCTACCGCAAGGAGTTCTGGGCCTGGTACTCCACCACCAGCGGCGCCGACGACGGAGTCTTCGAGTTCGAAGACCTGGAGCCGGGCACGTACGACGTGTTTGCCGTGTCGAAATCGGGTCTGGTCGGCGGAAGGGGAGCGGTGCGAATCCGGGAGGGGGACCGTATCGGGAACCTCACGATCAAGGTATCGCCGTCCGGAATCCTGGTCGCCCGGATCCGGGGGACCGGAGGGAAACCGAAGAAGTTCAAGCTGCGGTACAAGATCACGGTGTGGCGGGGGGGAGAGACCATCCACTCCGAGGTGGTGAAGAGGGCGTCCTCTGAGATCAGGGTTCCGGCCGGCAGGGTGCGGATCTGTCTGGCCAGTCTTGAGGACGAGCAGAAAACCTGGGCCGTTCCTGTGGATGTCGTTCCCGGAGAGCGTCGGGAGGTCAACTTCACCCTGCCGGATTGAAATCAGATCGTCGAGGTCAGGCCGCCGTCCACGGGGATGCTCACGCCGTTCAAGTACGCTGCTGCGGGCGAGGCCAGAAAGCCCACCATGGCCGCCACCTCGGACGGATTGGCGAATCGACCTGCGGGCACCTTGGCCTTCATCCGCTCGTGCATGGCTTCCTCGCTAACGCCCGCATTTTCCGCCATGGATTTCAGAACGCTCTTCAAACGCTCGGTCAGGGTGAATCCCGGCAGCACGTTGTTGACGGTGATGCCGAACCGGGCCACCTCGCCGGAAAGGGTCTTGGCCCAGCCGGCCACGGCACCGCGGGCGGTGTTGGATACGCCCAGGTCCGGGATGGGTTGGCGCACCGAGGTGGAGACGATATTGACGATGCGGCCGTACCCCTCGTCCTTCATGCCCGGCACCACGGCTCGGGCCAGGACCTGGTTGCAGATGAGGTGCTGGGTGAATGCCGTGCGGAATGCCTCGGCTTCTGCCTCGAGGATCGGGCCCGGCGGCGGGCCGCCCGTGTTGTTGACCAGGATGTGGAAAGGCCCGTTCTCCCGGATCCGGGCCTGCACCTTGGCCTCGAGGTCAGTCGGGTCGTTCCAGTCGGCAACGAGGATACCGTGGGTGAGGCCGGCCACCGGGGGCAGCGCGTTCCGGCGCTCCTCCAGCGTCTGCCGGTTCCGGGCCGCCAGGGTCACCCCGGCGCCGAGGCCGGCCAGAACCCCGGCGCAGGCCAGGCCGATGCCCCGGGTGCTTCCGCAGACCAGGGCCCTTTTTCCGTCCAGGTGGATGTTCATGGGGATGCCTTTCGATCCGGAGAGTATGGCATCCCCGTCGATTCTCCGAAAGCCCCTGGAAATGCCCGTCGAGATTGCGGATATTTACCCCTCGAAGTTCGGTTTCCACAGACAACCGCCGGGATCCGTCCGGCCCAGGAGAATCCGGGAATGGATGACAACACAACCCTCAAGCTGAAAGCCGCCGCCGCGGCCGTCGATCTCGTCGAGTCCGGAATGATCGTGGGACTGGGTCACGGGTCCACCGCAGCCCTGGCCTACCAGCGCCTCATACAGGTGATGCTGGCCGGCCGGCTCCAGGACATCCTCGGCATCCCCTGTTCCAGCGTGACGGAACGGGAGGCGCAGGCGCTGGACATTCCACTCACGACCCTCGAGGCGCATCCGGTCATCGATCTCACCATCGACGGTGCCGACGAGGTGGACGAGAACCTGAACCTGATCAAGGGGGGCGGCGGGGCGCTGCTCCGGGAGAAGATCGTGGCCCAGGCCTCGAAGCGCGAGGTCATCGTGGTGGACCCCAGCAAGGTCTCCACGAAGCTGGGCGAGAAGTGGGCCGTGCCCGTGGAGGTGATACCCTTCGGATGGGGCACCCAGAAAGTGTTCCTGGAATCCCTGGGCGCCGAGGTGACGGTGCGCGAGGCGGAGGGTGGCGAGCCTTTTCTCAGCGATCAGGGCAACATGATCCTGGACGCGAAATTCGGGCCCATCGACGACCCGGCCGGCCTGGCCGCGACACTGAAGGCACGCACCGGCATCGTGGAACATGGCCTCTTCGTGGGCCTGGCCACAGACGTCATCGTGGGAAAGAGCCCGTACAAGGTGGAGCATCTGAAGCGGGAGTGAAATCAATACCCCGCCGCCTGGCCGTCCTTCCTCGATTCCGAGGCGCCGTGGTAGACGCCGTCTTTCCGTAGGATGGCCTGGTACCCGCCGTAGCTCCCCACGTTGTAACCCACGCTGTGACCCATGCGCACGAGGGTGCGGATGGACTCGTAGGGAAAACCCGTCTCCAGGTAGACCCGGCCGCCGTCGCGCATGCGCCGGCCCGTGGGTGACGAGGAGCCGCTGTGCAGGATCCGCGGGGCGTCACCCGCTTCCTGGACGTTCATACCGAAGTCCACGATGTTCACGACGATCTGGACGTGGGCCTGGGGCTGAGTGTCGCCGCCCATGACGCCGAAGCTCATGAAGGCCTCGCCGTCGCGGGTGATGAAGGCCGGGATGATGGTGTGGAAGGGCCGCTTCTTCGGCGCGTAGGTGTTGAACCGTCCCTCCCGGAGATCGAAGAGCTCGCCCCGGTCCTGGAGCATGAAACCGAGGTCGCCGGGCACCATGCCCGATCCCATGCCGCGGTAGTTGGACTGGATCAGCGACACCATGTTGCCCTTGCCGTCGGCCGTCGTGAGGTAGACGGTGTCGCCCTCGTCCAGGGCGGGGTTGCCGGGGGGATAGCTCCGGCCGGCCCGGCGAGGGGAGATGCGCTTCCGGCGCTTCTCGGCGTAGGCCTTGGAGATGAGTTCCTGCACCGGGATCTTGTTGAAGGCCGGATCGGCGTAGAACCGGGCGCGGTCCTCGAAGGCCAGCTTCTTTGCCTCCACGAAGTGGTGGATGTAGTCGGCGCTTCCGAAGCCCATGGCCTTGACGTCGTAGCTCTCGAGGATGTTGAGGATCTGCAGGGCGGCGATGCCCTGGCCGTTGGGCGGCAGCTCCCACACGTCGTAGCCGCGATAGTTCGTGGATACGGGCTCCACCCACTCCGAGGTGTGGGCGGCCAGGTCCTCGTACGAGAGATACCCGTCCATCTCCTTCATGAAGGCGTCGATCTTCCTGGCGATCTCCCCCTTGTAGAAGACGTCCCGGCCCTTCCGGGCGATGCGTTCCAGGGTGGCGGCCAGGCGGGGATTCTTGAAGACTTCCCCCTTGGCCGGCGCCTTGCCATCGGGTATGTAGGTCTCCCGGAAGTTGGGAAACCGGGCGAGAACGCGGGCGCTCCGCTGCCAGTAGTGGGCGATGACCTCGGTCACGGGAAATCCTTCTCGCGCGTAGCGCATCGCCGGCTCGAGGATGTCCTCCATGGGGAGTTTACCGAACCGCTGATGGAGAGTGAACCAGCCGTCCACGCACCCCGGCACCGACACCGGTAACGGCCCGAGGCTGGGGATGCGCCGCAGCCCCCGTTTTCGGAATACCTCCAGGGTCAGCGAGGCCGGAGAGCGGCCGCTGGCGTTGAGGCCGTGGAGCTTTTTCGACTTCGCGTCCCAGACCATGGCGAAGAGGTCGCCACCGATGCCGCTGCCGGTGGGCTCCACCAGGCCCAGGACGGCGTTGGCCGCAATGGCCGCGTCCACGGCGGTGCCGCCCCTCTTCAGGATGTCCAGGGCCGCCTGGGTGGCCAGGGGCTGGCTGGTGGCGGCCATGGCGCTCAAGGCCAGGACCTCGGACCGGGTGGCGAAGGGCCTGCCGGTGATGCGGTCCTGGGCGTGGAGAAGGGGAGCCGTGCAGACCACGGCGACCAGGACGAGAGTCCGAGTTTTCACCATGGAAGCCGGCTCCTTTCAGCGCAGGAACGATCCATGTCGCTACGTCTTGAGGTCGATGCGCTCGTCGTTGAACAGGTGCAGGAAACCGGGCGGCACGCGGCCGTCCAGAACCACTCCTGCGATGTAGACGGCGACACCGGCCAGAGCCGGTATGTTGGGCACCACCAACTTTGCCGTCGCCTTGCCGCTCCCGTCCAGGGTGCCGAAGAAGCTATCGAATATGCCCGGCAGCGCAGGGGCCGCCGCCGTCAGGTGGTCGGGGACGATGGGGCTGAACCACCCGTTCGGAAGTCCGATCATGCCGGGGAGCAAGGTGGGAAGAAGCATGTATTGAGCGCCGGCCGTCGGGGCGTAGAGGTCCAGGGGAATGGTGTGGCCGATGTTGGACCCGCCGAAGGTGCTGCGCCTGAAAATCACGGCGTCGAAGAACTTGATGTCGTCGATATAGCTGCCGTTCCAGGCGTATCCGCCGTAGGGCGATCCCGTGGTGGACAGCACGGTGATGGCCAGCTCGTGGTCCCACTTGCCGTCCAGGGGATCGACGTCGAACTGGGCCCGCGCCTCCTGGCCCTGGGCCAGGATCCGGGCGGTCAGGTTCTTGGTGCGGTTGGTAAGCACGAAGAGGGTGCGCGACACTCCGGGGGCGTCGAGGATCAACACCTTGTAGGCGGCCAGGCCGCCCGAGCTGGCGCCGTAGGCCCGGATGCCGCTCGACTTGCCGGTTTCCCAGCGAAAGAGAGCGCCTCCGTTGCAGGTGTTGGAGACGCCTGTGGCCTTCACCTCGATGGCGCCCGTGTAAGCGCTGCTGCCCGTGCGCGTGAGATACTTGTGGCCGGTGCCGGTGCTCTCCGCCCTCTTGTCCCCACCCCCGATGTCCTTCACGGTCCAGGTGCCGACGTGCTGGGTCCAGCCGGGAATGGGGCTCCCGACCACGGCGAACGGTTCGTAGTCCACCTGGGCCGGGAGGGATATTGCCGCGAGAGCCAGGATCAGGATGAGTGGTGTGATGCCTTTGAGACCGGCCATGGAGTCCTCCTTTCCGGACTTGACACTGTGGATACGCTTTCTTCATTGTTGCCGGACGGAGCCCGAGCACAAGCAATTTCAAGACAAAAATCCCTGGATTCGGCAATCCGAGAGGGGGAAAGGCCGCTGGATTCCGTAGCAGTGGATATTGAGCCCCCCGCAAGTGGAAGTGCCGGCAATCGGGAGTCATGGCCTTGAGCACTTGGCTGAAGTTCGGAGTGGCCCTCGTGGTGATCCTGGCCGCTATCCTCCTCCTCTGGTCCCTCGAATCCAGGCCTGACTTGCCGGAGATCCCGATGCGGGAAAGCCCCTCCGCGGATTCGTCTGTCGAGCCCGCCCTGTCTCCGACCCCTCGACCGTCGGTGGTGACTCAGTCGCGTCCCCTGCCTGAAGACGCTCCGGCTGAGCGCACCACCGACACGCCCGTGGCGACCGTCACCCTCCTGGGCCGCTGCGTGGATGCAGAAACCACGGCGCCCCTGGCCGGATGTACAGTTCAGGTGACGGCCAGGCGGATTTATAAATCCGCACTGGGGTATGAACAGATGCCCGCTGACCTCGAGGACTACCTGGTCGAGGCCGGAGAGATCCGGTGGCAGGATCCCGACCCGGTCACCACGGGCCTTGACGGCCGGTTCCGGTTCGAGCTGCCCAGTCCACCTCCAGTTCCGATCGAGGTCTTCGCCCGGAAAAAGGGCCGGACACCCGCGAAAGGACGCTGGAAGAAGCTCCACTCCGGAGCGACCGAGGACGTGGGGGACATTCCCCTGGCCCGCGGCACGGAAATTTCCGGCCTGGTCGCGGACCAGGGGGGGCAAACCCAGCCCCATGCCGTGATCCATCTCTACCGCTACTTGCCAAGCAAGGCCCGGTTTCTGACCCCCCGTGATTTCAAGACCCGGAGCCGGGAGGACGGCCGGTTCCGGTTTCCGTTTCCTGTGCCTCCCGGTTCCTGGACGGTCCGCGTCCGAGGTCGCTACCTGGCCGGTGAGTCCGAGATCGACATTCCGGCCGGAACTCCGCAGCGCCTCCTGGACCTGGTGGTCAAGGTGCTCCCTTTCATCACGGGCCTGGTGGTGGATGAGACCGGCCGGCCGGTGTCCGGGGTGTGGGTCGACTTCCATCCCACCGGCCCGGGTGGGCGATACTTCGCCAACCTGACCGGACCGGGCGGTTCCTTCCGGCTGGAACGCCGGCCCGAGGATCCTGCGGAGCCGGTGGCTCTCACCGCAGTTCGGGAGGGGTACGAAGTCGTGTGGCGTCAGGGTGAGTACGCCTGGGGAACCACCGGCGTCAAGGTGGTCCTGGCTCGTGGCCTCCAGGTTCCGATCCGGGTGACCGACGTCGCCACCGGGCAGCCGGTGGAGCGTTTCGGAGTCCGGTTCTTTTCCACCAAGAAGGATCAGGGGTGGCTTCACCAGCCGCACCGCAGGCTGCGTCTCTCCGGCAGGCATCCGGAGGGCCGCATTGTACTGCCCGGGGTGCGGCGTGGTCCCAATGTATTGATGGTCCAGCCCATGGACGGAGAGCATCTGCAGAGTCCCTGGCACCACTTCGAGGCCGGAACCGGTGGTGCATCCCTCCAGGTCATCCCTCTGGCCCGGCCGGTGAATCGAGAGCTCCTCGTTGTCCGGAAGGATGGAACTCCCGTCGAGGGTTCCAGGGTGCAGCTCGTCCGCCCACCGGACGGATCCACGGCCATCGACGTGGATACCGAGGCAGGCAAACCCGGGCGGCTGACGCACCTTCCCCAGGATCAACTTGCACTGATCCTGTTTCAGAGCGACACCGACGAAAAGGGTGAAGTCCTGCTGCAGGGGCCGCCGGGCGAACGCCTGGCCCTCCGGATCTCCGGGCCGAGTCACCTGACGAAGGTTGTGAACGACGTCGTGGTCGGAGGCAATGCCGGTCCGTTGCGCGTGGAGGTGGACGGCGGAGCAACGCTTCTCGGACGGATCCAACCCCTCGCCTTTCTGACGCGACTCCGATCCGGGACCGGGCAAAAGTCCCGGGAGTCCTTGCGGCCCGGCATCCGGCTGCTGAAACCGCACACCCGGGGCGCCACGTTCAGCAAGGCCGGCCTGGAGGCCCCCATCGAGGAAGACGGACGGGTCCAGTCCGCCTCGGTGAGCCCGGGCACATGGGACCTCTTCTTCACTTGTTCGCTGGATTCGGGGCCCATGGGAAAGGGAATCTCTTTCCGGGTCAATCAACGCCTCGGGTGCGTGCGAGATCTGAAGCTGGGGGAGACCCGGCGACTCGAACTGGACCTGAGCGACTGGGTGCCGGGGCGCCTGGA
Source organism: uncultured Planctomycetota bacterium (assembly GCA_964485695.1). Classification (GTDB taxonomy): domain Bacteria; phylum Planctomycetota; class JAFGQW01; order JAFGQW01; family JAFGQW01; genus CAZAKZ01. The sequence goes on from CAZAKZ010000006.1 coordinate 61,628, forward strand.
GGGGCGGATCTTCCTGAACGAGAAGCCTCTGGCCAACAGGGCGGTGACCTTCACCGGCACTCGACCTGATGGCATCGGCCCCGGGAAGCCGGTCCTGGCGCGCACCGTGACCACGGACGACAAGGGATATTACGTCCTCGACCTCTTTCCCGGCCTCTACCGGCCGCGCATCCGCATGAAGAGCAAGACCGCGCTCCTGTTCGGAAATCACCTCGAGGCCGAGCATGCCATCGCCGTTCTGCCAGGAGCCTGGGTTTACCGGGATGTTCACCTGCGAAGAGGCCGTCTTTGTCTCCAGGTCACGGGATCCGACGGCGTCACGCCCCTCCCGGGCATCCAGCTCTGCTGGCGGTTTCAGTCCCGGGACGACCTGAACTTCATTCCTGTAACGGACGAGAACGGCCGCCTGACCCTGGACAACCTGCCGCAGGGCACCCTGGTGTTCCTGACCTGGCCCGGTCACCTCGCGGCAAAGGGGCCGCGGCGAGAATACCTGCGCGAGAATCCCAAGACCTGGAGGCAGGCCCTGATCCAGGTCGGCGTCGTGACTCTGGAGTCGGACGGGAAGGAACTCGAGCGGAAGCTGGTCCTGCCCGCCGGAGCCGGGTATTGAGTCGGGCGGAGAAATATAGACGCTTACTTCCTGAGCGCCTGAGCCAGAAGGGCCTCCTCCTCCAGGGCTTGCCCGTCTTTCGCAACCTCACTCCAGGCCCGCTCCACCCGGGCACGGGCTTCCCTGCTCGAGAAGCCCAGGCGCTTGAGCGCACTGGATACCGTCTCGATGTCAGGGGTGTCTGCACATGCAGACACCGTGACCACCGGAATTTCCATGAGGGCGGCCGCGTCCGGAACGGAGTCCACGGCGATTCTCTCCGATCGGGACTTCCAGTTCAGTCCTGTATCCATATCCCCTGTGACCTCGAGAAGACCTGCGTGTAACAGCGCGTGGCACCGGGTGCATACAGCGACCTCGTTCACGGGATGAGTCCGGCCTCCGTGAGACTGGTACTGGATATGGTGCGCATGCAGCTTTCCCCGGTGGCCGCACCCGGGATTCTGACACATGCCTCCGTCGCGGAGCTTTACCCTACGGGCAAGAGCCATCGTGTTTGGCCGATCAAGGTCTTCTTCAAGGACATCCACTTCCGCGTCGCCACCCAGCCGATCCACGCTCTCGGGAGACATCTCGACCGGACCGTCCCCGGTCATTAGCTGCGTCCGCCGGCAGTCTGGACACTGGTGATATAGGATTGTGTACGGGCAATCACCTCGTTCCTTGCGTCCCGCCGGTGTCCCCTCGGAATCCGTTTTCAGAAATAGCTCCGCCATGTAGAGGAGCACGTCCTTTGGCTCCAGCCGCTCCTCTCCCATGGCCGGCGCGAATTCCGCGCCCGCTTTCTCGAGTGCTGTCTCCAGCCGCTCCTTTTCCTCCAGGGTCAGCTCCAGCGCGAACTTCACCGTCAGGTTGGGGAGGCCGTACCGGTCGGTGCGAGGGTGAGAGCGGTTTTTCCGGACGGCGTCCTGCACCTCGACACGGAGTTCATTGCAGGACCGGTCCCTGGCGAACTCTAACCATGACTCCTCGGTATCGCTCTTGGCCACGCGTGTGATCAACTTCAGCGCGGACCATGAGAGCTTGCCGTCTTCAAACGCCTCCCGGCACAGGGGGAGTTCATCGATGATCTCCGCCACGCGCAGATGCTCGTAGGTCTCGGAGCGCTGCATGCCGAAGTGGCGCTCGGCATACTGCATGATGCTGGGATGCCCCAGTTGCAGGTACTGCCTGGATAATGAAAGGGCGGCGAGCAGACGGGCAAAACGTAGTCGGGCGCGGTTGCCGATGCGGAAGGCCTCGACCAGGTATTTGTGTATCTGATCGGCGGAGGCGAGCGGAACGACGGGAGAGGATAGGGTGGATGCCGGTGCGGGTGCGATCATCGATAACCTCCAGGTGCAGCATGAATCACCATGCAGAATAGAAATGAAACGTTGATCGGGTGCGCACTGAAAACCCCAACACATCCCTAACAATAGTCACGGATAAATTGACTATTTTCATTGGAGAATTTCGCTTTCGTCCTTCTTTTTCGGTTGGGGTATGTAGGAACCAGTCGTTTGAATTTGAAGAATAGAGATCGATGATCAACAGGACATGGATCACTCTGACAGCAGCTTTGTTCTTCCTGTCCTGGAGCGGGGAATGCCAGGACCAGAAGAAGTCGCTCCCCAACATCGTCCTCCTCTACGCCGATGACATGGGGTACGGCGATCTGAACGTCCAGAACCCGGAGTCGAAGATTCCGACCCCGAACCTCGACCGGCTGGCCCGCGAGGGGATCCGTTTCGCGGATGCGCACAGCTCCTCCGGCATCTGCACGCCGAGCCGGTACGCCCTGCTCACGGGTCGATATCACTGGCGCAAGTTCCACGGCATTGTCCGCGCATTCGGCGGCTCGGTGTTTTCCAGGGAGCGGTTGACCCTGCCGGAAATGCTGAAGGAAGCGGGGTACCGCACGGCGTGCATCGGCAAGTGGCACCTGGGCTGGGACTGGAATGCCCTCAAGAAGCTCGGAGCAAGGGCCACCCGGAAGGGCTACGCGCCTGGTGATTTCGACTGGTCGAAGTCCATTCCGGACGGCCCCCTCGCCCATGGCTTCGACTTCTATTTCGGTGACGACGTCCCGAACTTTCCACCCTACACATGGATTGAAAACGACCGGATCCTCATCGCGCCGACTCGACCCTACGCCCCGGATCCTGTGCCTGCCGAGGGTTCACATGAAGGGCGTCCCGGCCCCATGGCGGAAGGCTGGAGGCTGGACGAGGTCATGCCTCGACTCACCTCCAGGGCCGTCGAGTGGATAGGAAAGCAGAAAGGAAGCGACCGGCCTTTCTTCCTTTACTTCCCGTGGACCTCCCCGCACGCTCCCATCGTGCCGGCGAAGGAATTCATAGGAAAGACGAAAGCGGGCGGGTACGGCGACTTCATGTTCCAGAGCGACCGGACCGCCGGTCGAGTATTGAAGGCACTGGACGACAACGGCTTCCGGAAGAACACCATCATCATCTTCACCAGCGACAACGGCCCGGAGCACTACGCCTACAACCGGATCCGCACCTTCCAGCACCGCAGCATGGGTCCACTACGCGGGCTGAAACGGGACATCTGGGAAGGCGGCCACCGCGTCCCCCTCGTTATCCGCTGGCCGGGCAGAATCGAGGCCGGCCGCACGAGCCGTGCCCTCGTCAGTCAGATCGACCTGATGGCCACCCTTGCGGGCATCGTGAAATACGACTTGCCAGACGATGCCGCCGAAGACAGCCACGACCTGCTACCGCTCCTCGACGGCACGTCCGGCAAGAAAGATATTCGAACGGTCCACATCCACAACACGAGGGCGAACCACTTTGCCGTTCGCAAGGGCAAGTGGGTGCTCATCGACGCCAAGTCCGGCCACCATACCCGGGTGCCCAAATGGTTCGACAGGGCCAATGGCTACGAAAAAGACGACCACAATGCGGCCCTCTACAACCTCGACGAGGACCTCGCTGAACGCAGGAACCTGATCGACGAGCATCCCGAAAAGGCGGCCGAGCTCCGGACGCTCCTGCGCAAGATCCGCAGCCGGGGATTCAGCGCGCCGCGACTCGTTGGATCTCGACCCCGCCGCGGGTGACGATGCGTTCCCCCCCGGCCAGGCCGGAAAGGACCTCGATGCGGCCATCCTTGCTCTCGCCGGTCCGGACGACCCGCTTCTGGAAGAGCTCCCCCTCCAGCTGGACGTAGACGACCTTTTCTCCGGCCGCCTCCAGGACCGCGGTCTCGGGCACGGATTTTCCCTTCACCTCGGCCGTGCTGAAGGGGATCTTCCACTGCTGCTCCTTGAGGAAGGAGACGGACCCGGCGGGTTCTTCTTCCGGTTCATGGCCCGGACACTCCTTGTGGACATGGATTTTCCACTCGATGGTGTCGGAGATGCCGGAGCCCTCGTAGTGCAGGCGCAGGGTCCAGTCCCCCTCGGAGGGAAAGGTGATCTCCGGGGTGAAGATCCCCGGTCGCGCCGGAGCGGCGGCGTGGGTCTTGGCGCTCTGGGTTCCCATTTGGGCCTCCACCCGGAACGATCCTGCGGCCGCCGGCTTGAAGCCGTCCAGCAGGGTGACGTGGGCGGCGAAGGCCGCCGGCTTGCCCGGCTCGGGCGTGTCCAGCTCCACGAACCACTCGCAGGCGGCGGTCCAGGCCGTGTGGCTGATGGTGTTCTCGCCGTGGGCATGGCCGGCGTGTTCGTGTCCGTGACCTTGTTCGTGATCGTGATGAGGAAAGGCCAGGAAGTAGTCCTTCCCGCCGATGGCAATCGCGATCTGTCCGTCCAGGTGATCGGATTTGAGCACGGCGTCAACCGCCTCGAAGTGGGAGGCGCCGCCCTGCGCTGCGTCCACGGGCTGGCACTTGACCTGGACCGGGCCCCCGGAAGTCTTCAGGTTGAGGGCGGGGGGGGTGGCGATCCTCACCGGTGTTTTCGAATCATCGCCGAGGACGTAGAGGACGATCTTCCCTGTTTCGTGGTCGTGGAGGAATTCCACGTGGCCGGCGCCTTCTCCCACGTGCACGATGACCCCGTCATGCGGGCCCTTACCGTGGGTGTGCCCCTGGTCCTCCGGTTTGTGCGTCGATGGGGAAGAACCATTACCCTTGTCTCCCTCTCCGCATCCGGCCAGGAGTCCGAGACTCAATGCAATCACTGCGACGAGAGAAAATAGACCGGTCGTTTTCATTGTTGGCCTTTCATTGTCGTGGTTGTTCAGATTCGAATTCGGCTTCTATTTCACGGGTAGTGCGGTCCAGGGACGGCGGCCGGGAAGTGAGGTGCTGTGCGACGCGGCGTCCGAACGACCAGAATAACGCGGGCCGCACCAGGAAGTCCAGCAGGGTGCTGGACACCAGACCGCTGATGATGATAGTGGCCACTGGGTGCAGGATTTCTCGTCCTGGTTGATCGGGCGACAGGGCCAGCGGGATCAGGGCGATGCCGCTGGTAAGCGCCGTCATCAGCACCGGCACCATGCGCTCCTGGCCGGCGCGGACGATCATCTCGGGGCTGAAAGTCTCCTGCTCCTCCCGCATCAGGTGCAGGTAGTGGTCGATGAGGAGGATTGCGTTCCGCGATGCGATACCGCCCAGGGCGATGAGGCCCACCAGGGATGCCACGGACACCGCCTGGCCGCTCACCGCGATGAAGGCCACGGCGCCGAGGAAGGCCATGGGGATGCTCACCAGCACCTGGAGGCTCAAGTTGACGGATCGGAAGTGCATGTAGAGCACCAGGAACATGATGACCAGGGCCACGAGGCTGAAGATGATGATCAGGCGAGTGGCCTCCTGCTGGGCCCTGTACTGGCCCCCGATGCGAATGGAGTATCCGGGTGTGAGGGCCATGCGTTTGCGAATGGGCTCCAGGACGCGCTGGATGTCTCCCACCACCTCGCCCAGGGCCCGACCGGCCACGTTGTGCTGGACGACGATGCGCCGGGACACGTTTTCCCGGTTGATGTTGTTGGGCGTTCGGGTCACCTTCACGTCGGCCACGTCCGAGAGCCTCAAGCGCTTGCCGCCGGCTGTGCGCAGGTAGAGGTATCGGATGCTTTCCAGGTTCTGCCGGTCCTTTTCCTCGAGGCGGATTACCACCGGAAACAGGAACTGGTCCACCTGCATCCGGGAGAGCTTCTCGCCCTCCAGGGCCAGCTCCACCACCTCGGCCACATTGTAAACGCTCAGGCCGAACCGCGCCAGTGCCTCGCGCCGCGGCTCCACCGCCACCTGGTCGATGAGAACCTGGGGCTCGGTGTAGAGATCCACCACGCCGGGGACGGGTCGCACCGCGTCTTCCACCTCCCGGGCCAGGCGGCGCAGCACGGTCAGATCCGGACCGAAGATCTTGATGGCCACCTGGGCCTTCACTCCCGAGAGCAGGTGGGAGAGGAGGTGCGCCAGGGGCTGCGAGACCTCGGTAACCACACCGGGGAACTCCCGGGCCAGGTTCTCCCGGATCACGCCGACGATCTCCTCCCGCGACTTGCCTGACTCCGGATCGAAGCACACCACGGTGTGCGAGAAGTTGACGCCGTGGACGTGGTCGTCGCCCTCGGCCCGGCCGGTGCGCCGGCCCACGTAGCGGACGCCATCCACCTGTTTCAGGAGCTTCCCCAGCCTCCGGCCGAACCGGTCGGAGGTCTCGAGGCCGGTCTCCGGCGGCAGGAACAGGTTGATCTGGGCCACGCCCTCGTTGAAGGGGGGCAGGAACTGGGTGCCCTGGTTGCCGAGGACCATCGCCGCGCCCAGCACGGCTGAGATCAGAAGGCATAGGATCATTGCCGGCCGGGCGAGGCTGAAGCGGATCAGGCCTCCCGCACCGACCTTCAGTCGGCGCACGAACCAGTTGTCCGATCTCTCCCCGGACCTACGGCGTCCGGCGAGGAGGAAGTAACAGAGCACCGGTGTCACCGTCAGCGACACCAGCAGCGACGCCAGCACGCTGGTGATGTAGGCGATGCCGATGGGCGTGAACAGCCGGCCTTCCAGGCCCGACAGGTAGAACAGCGGAATATACACCACGATCACGAGCAACGTGCCAATGAGGATGGGCCTGCGCACCTCGCTGGAGGCCCGGAAGATCACCAGCAGGACGTGGCGCACCCGGCCCCGGCCGGCGTTCTGCTTCAGCCGCCGGAAGACGTTCTCCACGTCGACGATGGCATCGTCCACGAGGGCGCCGATGGCCACGGCGATGCCGCCCAGGGTCATGGTGTTGATGGACAGGCGGAAGGCGGCGAAGACCAGCGCAGTTATAGCCAGGGAGAGGGGGATGGCGGTCAGGGTGATCAAGGTGGTGCGGAGGTTCATCAGGAAGAGCAGCAGGACCAGGATCACCAGGATGCTCCCGTCCCGCACCGCATCCAGCACGTTGCCGATGGCCCGGTGGATGAAGGCGGCCTGCTGGAACAGGTCGCTCCGGATAACGATGTCCTCGGGCAGCCCTTTCCGGATGGACTCGAGCTCCTTTTCGATGCGGTCAGTGAGGTCCACGGTGTCTGTGTCGAGTTGCTTGGAGACGGCCAGGATGATGCCCGGCTCGCCGTCGATGCCGGCTTCTCCGGTGCGGATCGCCGCCGGTCCGAAGTCGACCCGGGCCACGTCCCGGATCCGGACCGGCCGGACCGCATCGGGCCTGACCACCGCCTTCTCCAGCTCCTCCCGCGTGTTCAGGAAACCCTTCACGGTGATGACCGGCGCCTTGTGCCCCAGGGTCAGGAATCCGCCCGAGACGTTCAGGTTGGTCTTCCGCACGGCCTCGGCCACCTCTTCCAGGGTTACCTCGAAGGTGCGCAGCTTGTCGGCGTCTACCACGGCCTGGAGCTGGCGGGGCGATCCGCCGGCCGCCACCACCTTGGCCACGCCGGGGATCGAGAGCAGCCGGTACTTGATGTGGTAGTCGGCCAGGGTCCGGAGCTCGTCGGGGTGGGTAGCGCCGGTCTTCGACTGAATTCCGATGAGCTGGATCTGGCCCATGATGCTCGTGATGGGAGCCAGCCTGGGCTCCACTCCGGGAGGCAGCTGGGCTCGGGCCAGCTGCAGCTTTTCCTGGACGATCTGGCGGTTGCGGTAGACGTCGGTGCCCCAGTCGAACTCCACGAACAGCATGGAGAGCCCCATGCCCGAGCCCGACCGGACGCGGAGGACGTTGGTGGCGCCGTTGAGCACCTGCTCGAGGGGAAACGTCACGCGCCGCTCGATGTCCTCCGGGACCATGGAGTGGGCCTCGGCCATGACCACCACCGTGGGACGGTTGAGATCCGGAAGCACGTCGATGGGCATCCGGAGCGCCGTATAGGTTCCATACCCGGCGATCAGCAGCGCCGCCGCCAGGACGAAGAGCCTGTTCTTCAGGGAGAAAGCGATGATTCGATTGATCATGCTTCAGTGTCCTCAATGCGAGTGTCCGTGCCCCTGATCCTGGCCGCCGCCGTGGGCGGAGCCGAGAGCAAGGCCGAGGGCGAAGGCCCCGTGTGTGACAATGGGATTTCCCGGGAAGATATCCGCCGTTCCCGGAATCACGACCACCTCGTGGTCCTGGTGGAGGATCTCGATCTTGATGGGCCGGAAGCCGTCCCCGCTCTTCAGGAACACGACCTTGTCCGGGCCGTCGTCGGTGACGGCGCCCGTGGGAAAGACATAGACCTTTTCGTACTTGGTCGTGGGCACCCGGAGCATGTATTTCTGTCCCTCACCCAGCTGCCAGGTCCTGAAGGTCCCGCCCGACTCCTCCCGGGGGGCGGCCAGCAATGTGTTGGCCAGGGGCAGATAGGCATACGGCCTCCCGGACGCCTCGTAGAGCACCTTGTACAGCGTGAGATCCCGCAGCGGTGGCGCGGTGCCCGGAACCAGCGGGCGTGCCTCCATGGCGGCACCGGATTTCAGGGCGTTCAGCAGGACCTGGATCTCGCCGCCGGCAGGTTCGGCGCGCAGAAACAACCGGCGCGGATCCTTCAGAACGACCAGGGCCTCTCCCTTGTCCACGTGCTGACCGGGCCGCACGAGCACCTTCTCCACGTCCCAGTCCTTGGCCGTAACCGGAGCACGCACCGTCACCACGGCGTCGAATGCGCCGAGGGTGTGGAGGTCCTGGATGTCCGCGAGGCTGTGGCCGCGCTGCAGGAGCCCGCCGATCTCCAGGAAGTGGAGGCCCGCGCCGACCGTGGTCCGGAGCCACTCCGCGAAGGCCTCGTCGGCGAATCCGCCGGCCACGATCTCGCCGATGGTCGCCACGGTCCAGGGAAGAGTGCGGAGCGGTCCGGGCATTCCCTCGTGGATCTTCCGGGCCAGAGGGGTCCAGAAGCCGTTGTGTTCGAGGGCGCCCAGCCAGATCTGAACGTCGATGGAGGGAAAGCAGCCCTTTTCCACCGACTGGATCTGCTGGATACTCAAGCCGTGGCGTTCGAGCACGTGCTTGAGGGAGGCCAGCTCCTGCTCGGCCAGCTTCTTCTCGTAGCCCAGCTGGATGATCTTGCCCTTCGGGATGACGGGATTCTGCGCCTCTCCGGAGACCGACTCCAGGCGGCGGAGCTCGGAGAGGAGAATCTCCAGCGACACCACGGCCCGGCGGTAGCTGGTCATGGTCTCGTGAAGGACCTCGCCTGAAGGCTCGAGGATGTGTCGGGTCAGGACGAGTTCCGCCCTCGATAGGGGGTCGCGCACCAGGGTGAAGAGGACGTCGCCCCCGCCCACCACCGAGGCGAACTTGGCTTCCACCGTCCGGATGCGTCCGGCCACAGGCGCGAATGCATTCCGTCGGGTGCCGGGCAGCGAGGACACCACGGCGGGGACGGCCGTGTAGCGGTGGAAGGTGGTGAGCTTCGCCGGAGCCGTAACCACGCCCATGTTTCGCAAGGTCTGGGGAGCGAGGGTCGGAGCCGCTCCCGGCTCATTACCTGCGGTCTCTTCCAGGCTGCCGCCGGCCCGTGCTCCGCTGTACAATCCGCAGACCAGGCCGATGCCGGTGCATACAAGCGCGAGCACCAGCATGAGAAGGTATGTGCGGTTCATTTCTTCGCCTTTCCTTGTTTCATGGACGTGGGAATGAAGGGATATTCCCCGGCTGTCTCCCCCGGGAAGAGCCCGAGGGGCACACCCATGACCTGCTCCAGTTCAAACCGCGCCTTGAGGACTGCCTGCTCCGCGTCGAGGGCGGTGACGCGGACGGATCGCAGCGTGCGTTCCACCTCGAGGTATTTCAGGGCGTCGAAGGTACCGGCCCGAATGGCCTGCTGAGCGACCTCGAGGTTCTGCTTCGCACGGGGCAGGAGTTCCTTCTCCAGGAGGTTCTGTTTTCGTTCAGCGAGTTCATACCTCGCGTGCGCCCCTTCCAGGGCGGCCAGGGCCCGGGTCAGGGCGGCCTCGTACTCAGCCCGGACCCGGTCCCGTTCCATTATTGCCGTGGCAATGGCCTGCTGGTTGCGATCGAAGGCCGGAATGGTGATGCCCACCCCCAGGCCCCAGACCTTCTTCCGCTCGCCCGGGTCTCCCTCGAAGGAGGGTCCGACGCGGATGTCGGGATATTGCCGTGCCACCTCCAGCCGAAGCTCCTTCTCCGCCACCTCGTACCGGGCGCGGAGCCCGGCGAGTTCCGGATGGTTGGCCACCAGGATCTCGGCCGCTTTGTCCCGGGCGGGAATCTCGCTGGCTCCCGGAAGCGCCGTCGTTTTTCCGGGGGACCGGAAGAAATCCGAATGGACGCCGATCCGCCGGGACAGTTCCTCCACGATGCCGGCGATCTGCGAGCGGATGTCCAGGAGCTCCATCTCCCGCCGGGCGACCTCCAGGTTCATGAGACCCGTATCCAGGGCGCTGGCGTCTCCCGCCTCCACCAGGCGGTGGGTCAGATCCAGGGACCTCCGCGCCGAGTCCCGCTGCCCCCGGTGCATCACCAGGCGCCGGTGGGAGAGGATCCAGGCCGCGTAGAGCCGCCTCAGGCCGAGATATTCACGGCGGTGAGAGACGACGAGGTCCAGGGCCGAGGCCCGGGCGCGGAATTCGTTGAGTTCATCCTGGTACCGGAGTCGACCGGCGAGGGGGATCGTGAATCCGAACTCGACCATGGGCTGAATGCGCCGCGCACTACCCTCTCCCAGCCTCGAGCCGATGAGGGGGCCGACCACGATCTCGGGGTTGGGCAGGGGCGTCTTGGTGCAGGCCAGGGCCCAGGCTTTTTGAAACTCGGCCCGGGCCACACTTAGCTTGGGGCTGTGATCACACATCCAGCGGGCCGTGGTCGCGAAGTCGGGTCCGGGTGCTTCCGGGGATCCGGATTCGACCTGGCGGCGGGAAGCCTCGATTTCCCGGAGGATCTCGGCCGGTACCAGGGGCCGGGCCCTGTAGCTCTGGCAGCCCGCCAGTGCGACGGCCACGCCGGCGAGCAGAAACCGATGTAACCTGTGCATGGGTTTTCCTGTAATTTGAACGAGTCTTTGACTAGGTGCTGGAACCGGGATCCTATAACCACGGAGAGGTACCCGGAACCCGTGTCGGGAATCCGTACGGACCGACTCAGCAGGCGGGAGGAGCGCGGGGAGGGAAGGAGGATTTCAGACGGGGTTTCGGGGGCGGAAGCTCCACGCGGGATTCCGTCCGGTTGCCCGGGGGCGGGGACGGAACCTCGCCCTTCACCATGAATAGCATCAGGTCCGGAAGCGGGTGGTCGAACGAGGGCGTGCGAGCTGGATCGCCCTTCATCTCCTCGAGGTGCTCCTCCACCGGATGCGGGCAGAGGGGGTCGGTCGCTTCGTCGTGGTCCTCAGCTGCACCTGCGTGATGAGCGTGGTGATCGTGATGATGGTGGTGATGGTGGTGATGGTGGTGCAGGCAGTGAGGATCGTGGCTGGAACCCGGAGCGGGTTCGACGCCCGCGATGGCTCGAGGCTCGACGATAGGACAGTGATCGTCCAGGATCACGTGAAGGGGCATCAGGAGCTGGTGGGTCAGAAAGCATGCGCAGACGAGGAGCCCGGTCAGACGGAGTCTCGGGAGGCTACTGGAACTCGAATACATCACGTCGCGCTGTTCCTGTCCACGTGGAGGATCACTCGTACTGCAATACACGATAAAATACGTACTATATCCAATATCGTCAATCCAGGGATTTTTCCTTGATCCAGAGAAGGGCTGTCCGGAGCCGGCGATTACCCGAGACGGAGACTCCGATGTGTCTGTTTTTCCAGGCTCTTAAGGCCCTACCGGATGATCGTCTGCCAGTCGTTCGAGATGTTCAGGATGGAGCCTCCGGAGTAGTTCACAAAGGCGGTGAAGAACGCGATGCCGATGAGCGCCTGGTCGTTCGGGATCACGATGTTGGCCTGTGCATCGCCTTTGGCATCCAGTATCCCGTTGAAGTTCTTGAATATGGCAGGCAGCTGATTGCTGGCCGTCGCGGCGAACAGGTTGTCCGGCCAGAGCGGGATCCTCCGCCCTCCGGACACGGGGATGCCCCAGTTACCGAAGGAAGATGCCATTTGGTATGCCGTGGAAGGGAGGCCGCGAAGCTTGAAGTACGTCGGGTGTCCGATCGGGGGAGAAGGATTCTGGCCGTAGAGGACCGCGTCGAAGAGGCGTACGTCGTCAATGAGAACGTTCAGGTTCCCCACCAGGCCGATGGGACCGAGCTTAGGCGTGACCCTCAGGATGGTACCGCTGGTATTGATATCCCAGTACCCGTTGCCGTTGCCGTCGGTGTCGGCGTGGGCCCAGGCCAGGGTGTCCACGACCATTAAGCGCAGGGTAGCTTGCACGATTCCGCCGGAGGGGAGCGACTTGGTGAGGACGTTGCGGCCGTTGATCGGGCCCCACCTCTCGGAGACGAGCAGCCAGAGGAACTTGCCCTGCGGGAGATATGCGTCCGCGAGACAGGCGTAGACGAGGTCATAGTCCTGGGTCGGGTTTAGGGTGCGGAGCGAGACGCCCCCGTACTGCCCCAAGAGTGTCGAGGCGGTGTTGTATTTCACCACGCACTGGATCGCACAATTCAAGTACGTCTGTGTCGGCATGACCAGGTACTGCCTTGTCCCCTTGGGTTCGGCCTTGACCTGGGTGCCGGTGCCTGTCCAGTTCCCCCTGTACTTCACCCAGGGGCTCAAGTTGGGGCCGGTATAATTCATGGGGTCCTTCCAAACCTGGGCCCCCAGGACCACGCATGCACACGTCAGAAACAGAATCATGAATAACACGCACTTCATTTTTTTCCCTTCGACAATCCGGTGCCCAGGAATACGCACGCCAACCGATCCTATGCGAGTTCCTACCATCAATGCAGCGTACGGACTCCATGTCAATCGGCTGAGGGTGGATATTGCGATGTGCTAGTGCGCAATTACTCGGATCGGCCGCGCTGCCGGTGGAAGAATCTCAAATTGAACTCATGGGGCTCAGCGCTTCTTTGGGTGGAATTTTTCCTCGCGGACCAGGACCGGCTTGATTCCCAGCCTTCCCGATCGGACGGAGATGACGAGTTTCTCGATGTCCTCCTGTTCGCCGATGCCCTGGATGACGCCGGACCCGGGCAGGGTCGAATTGATCACGGGCCGGGTCAGGAGCTTCTCGTTGAAGATGATGCAGAGGTTACGCTTGACGTTCTTCTTTGTGAAATCCTGGAAGGCGTATTTCTTTTCGGGGCTGAACTCGAAGACGGCCACCTGCTCTTGCTGGGAGACCGTGGGGGAGATCTTGACGATGTCCTCACCGTGGAAGTTCACTTCTTCGCCCATGCGGACGATGGCGCCGGTTTTCGGGCCCCTCCACTTGCCGTTTTTTTTCGACTTCCACCTGTTGGGCGGGAAGTAGATGAACGCCGGCCTGTCGCCCGGCTTCTTCGGCTTGCGGAAGTCCTCCGGGTTTCTGTAGAGTGGAACGGCCTCGCCCGTGTAGGCCTCGTCGTAAAGTTTTGGTGCGTATTGCATCCGCACCTTCCTGTCGTTCTCCTGGTCTTTCAGGAATTTTTCCGGGTCGAATTTCGGGCCGAGGCCTTTCTCGGGATCCTTGAGTTCCTCCTCCGTGGCCTCGAGGGCGAAGAGGAGCCACCCCAATTCAGCGATGATGTTCTTGATGTACGCCATGTTCAGGCCGGCCGCTCCGGGGAACTCGATGTGGATTTCCCCGTGGCTTTTTTCCCAGGAGATGGAGAACTTGTAGTGGAGGCCCTCCAGCCGCTGCCGTATCACGTCGATGGTCTTCCAGACGTGCTGAGAACCTGGGGGACCGTCGATGCGGTACACAAGCCGTATCCCTGCCGGCTTTTCCTGCGGATTCGAGAGCGAGACGCTCCCGGCGTCGTTCGGCGCGCCTTCCTCCGGGGCGCCGGCCTGCCACACCAGGATGGCGGCGATGATCACCATGGCCGCCACGGCCGCGGCGAGAAACAGCTTCACCAGGCTGCCGGTGCGGCCGCCCAGGTCCTCTTCCACCCAGGCGTCGTAGTCGGCGAGGGCTTTTTTCTCCGGGGGCGTGAGGACGCCATCGGATTTGCGCTTATCTCCCGTCATGGTTCCGTCCTCTCGAGATGGTCGCGGACCACCGCCTTGACCTTGCGCCAGGCAACGTAGGCGCGTTCGGGTTTCCAGCCGAGCAAGCGGCCGATGTGGCCGGGCTTGATCGATTCGCGACGGTCGATCTGTCGGACCAGGCGTTCGACGAAGGCCCTGGTGTCCCGGTGCTTCTCGTCGAGGTCCTCGAGTGGTGTCTCGGCGTGCTTCTTGCGCTCGTTCCACACCAGGCTCTGGCCGATGCGGATCAGGTTCTCCTGCAGGTCGAGGTCGGGTTGCAGGGATCGTTCGCCTGCAAGGACCTTTCGAACTGCCTCCTGGATGTAGTCCGAGGCGTCCTTGCCGCCCACGCTCCCCTGCATGCCGGCGCGCCGGACCAGGAGGCGGGCGTAGACCTCGAGGTGTTCCTCGGTGAGATCGTCCAGGCAAGGATCCAGGTCCATGGTCCTCATCACACGGCCTTCCGGGCCGGGCCTTCCGGCCGGCGGCCCCACGCCGCCGGCAGCGACCGTTCATTGTACAAGCTCCTGAGTCGCACAAATTGGAGAGATAAAACGAAATTTACCGGAATTTCTCTCCGGCCCCACCAGCACCGGGTCCCAAACCCCTCCCGGCATGGTACAATGATTGCCTCGACCCCTTGGAAATCGGAGTAATTACTGGAGATCATCATGAAACACACATGGCTCCTACTGGCGGCGGCGGCCGGCTTGGCGCTGCTCGCATTGGCGTGTCCGGCGGACGAGATCTACGTTCCGGACAACAAGCCCACCTCCGGGGGGTGCAACAACTACCCCTTCAACCCGACCATCGGGGGTGGTGACTGGCGCTACCAGATCTACATGCCTGCCAGCTACTTCAACGGAAAGGCCTTCCTGATCACCCAAGTGGCGTTCGCCCCCTGCACGGCGTCCCTTCTGACGGCCACCACCTTCGAGATGCGCATCAGCCACAACAACCTCTCGAAGCCGGTGACCACCTACGCCACGAACCTGCCGAATCCCGTGTCCGTCATCCCGGCCGGCCCCATCACCTGGAATCGGACGGCGAACCAGTGGAATCCGTTGAAGCTGACCGTCCCCTTCCTCTACAACGGCAAGGACAACCTCACCCTCGAGGTGCGGTACAAGGGCGGGTCCGGAACGCGAGGCACCGACCATCAGAACGCCAATGCCTCCCAGGGTCTTTTCCGCATCTATCGCTCCGGGGCCGGTTCGTACAGCGGCACCACGGGAAGAGGCACGGATCCGGTCGGTGTCCTGAAAGTGCGGTTCACCGTGCTGGTGACTCAGATCCAGGGGTCGGGGAATCCGAAGATCGGCGGCACCATCAACCTGGACCTCCAATCTCCGGCCGATGGGGGCCTGCCCTACCAGGTGGGGACATCGCTTGGAACCGGCCCCATCACGTTCGGAACCCGGACGCTGAACCTGAGCCTGGACGACCTCCTGGTGGTCACGGTGAAGAACCTCCTGCCCATGATCTTCAAGAATTACACCGGCTTCCTCGATGCCGGCGGAAAGGCCCGGGCGGACATCGTGATTCCGAATTTCCCCGCCCTGGTGGGAGTACGCCTCCACAGCGCCTTCGTGACCCTGAAGCAGGGAGAGCCTTTCAACATCAAGTCGATCAGCAACACCTTCACGTTCTCGATCATGCAATAGAGCTCTGGGAAGGCTGGATACGGATGGCGGCGGGTTCAGCACCACGGCGGAAGAAGAAGGCGGCCGACGCTCGGAGCCGGGGGCTCCGGCCCTCCCAGGTGGCCGGCGGGGCGGTGCCCGTCAGGGTCGAGGCGCTCCGGGCGGCCATCGAGGAGGACGGCGGCGCCGTCATCGGCGTGTTCAGGGATCCCCTCGGGGGCAAGTGGCAGGTGCTGGCTTCGCTGCCCATCGATAAGGTCAAGCCCACGCCGTACCAGCGCGACGTGTCGGATGCACACGTCCAGCGCCTCAGCCACCGCATCGACCAGATCGACAGGTTCCTGGATCCCGTAATCGTCTACCGCGTGGGCGACGGCGAATACTGGACGCCCAACGGCGGCCACCGGACCACGGCCATGCAGCACCTCGGCGCCCGGTCCATCACGGCGCTGGTCATCCCCGACGAGGACATCGCCTACAAGATCCTGGCCCTCAACACGGAGAAGGCCCACAACGTTCGCGAGAAGTCCCTGGAGGTGATCCGCATGGCCCGGGCCCTGGCCGAGCTGGACCCGCAGCCCGAGAGGGCGTTCGCGGTGGAGTTCGAGGAGCCGGCCTTCCTGACCTTGGGTATTTGCTACGAGAATCGCGGCCGCTTCTCGGGCGGCGCCTATCAACCCGTACTCAAGCGCGTGGAGAAGTTCCTCGGTTCCGCCATGCCCATGGCCCTCGCCGTGCGCGAGGGTCGGGCGGCCCGGCTCCTCGAGCTGGATGACGTTGTGGTGGCTGCGGTCCGGGCCCTCAAGGAACAGGGCATCGAGAGCCCCTACCTCAAGGCCTTCGTCATCGCCCGGATCAATCCGCTGCGCTTCAAGCGGGGGGGGAGCGCCACTTTCGACGAGGCCCTGGACAAGATGCTCGCATCCGCAAAGCGGTTCAATCCGTCTCGGATCAAGTCGGAGCACATCGCGCGGGCGTCGGGACCGCCGGCGGAGTGAAATTCCTCAGGGTTTCGTCGAGCCCAGGATCACCGCCGCTGGCTGGGTGCTGAGGACGAATTTCTTGTCCTTGGAGTCGAGGACCAGGGCCGCGAATTCGAGCTTCTTGCCCAAGAGCGCCTTGGGAATCTCCTGATCCCAGATGAACTTTGCCGTGGCCTTGCCGTTCGAGTCCAGGTTTCCCATGCCGTTCGGGAAAAACTCGCTGTTCAGGATCCACATGAGCATGTAGGTGGTCCAGTCCCAGTTGATGGACAGCCGCACGCCTTCAAACGGGGTGCCGGGCATGGTCCCGGACAGGGAGCCCAGGACGCCGTAGATCTGGCCGGCGTTGTCGGGCCGGCCGTCCACCTCGAAATCCACCCGGATTCCCCTGGAAGGCAAGGAGGTGGTCCTGGCCGTGAGCGAGGGCCGGCTGATGCGCAGGGTCGGATCGCCCAGGAGCGTCATACCGTAGAACCACCGCCGGTCGCCGAGTGAGTAGGGATAGCGCTTTTCGAACCAGTAGCGGAAGGCCTCGCCGAAGTGCTTCTGCTCCCCGAGCTTCTGGTAGTAGTCGCTGAAGTAGAGCATGGACCCCGTCTTGGTGGTGCCCACTGCAATGAGGCCGCTGGTGTCCACGAACATGTAGACGGCGCCCATGTTCCGGGTCGAGGTGTAGCGGGCGTTGGAGCAGGCGAAGAGGTTGTAGAAGAGGCAGGGCGGATCCTGGGACCAGAGCTGGGTGTTGGTGTACCGGCCGCCGCTGCTGCCGGGCACCTTGAAGCTGTGGCTCGCATAGCTGGAGTGGGCGCAGACCACGACCGACTCGTAGCTTTCATCCAGGCGCTTCTGGTAATTTGCCGCTGTGGTAGTGGCCTTGTCTGTCACGTTGACGACGTTGCTGTAGGCTTTGGACTGGTATACGTTCATGGTGTACCAGTCGTCGTCCACGAAGGACAGGGCCCTCTCGCTGGCCGTGAGCCGGCCCGTGCGGTAGTGGTGGACCTTGTTGAAGTAGTTCTGGAGCAGGGACTCCTCGGTGCCCCAGCTGCCTGCGAGGGGCCTCGACTTGAGCCGGCCCACGAAGATCTCAGGCCGCTGGTCGCCGGAGGTGGTGGCCGAGTGGCTGTCGAACTTGCCGTCGTTGTCCTCGTCACCGAACGCGCCGTCCAGGTCCATGTAGAAGAGGTCGGTGGGAAACTCCGAGTGCTTGTTTTTGAAGTCGTCGTCCATCTCGTACCACGCCACGGGGAGCTCACCGATCATGAGGCAACCCTTGATGGCGTCCCCGGCGTATCGCTTCTGCAGGAAGGACCGCACCTCGGCGGGCTTTCCGCCCTCGCAGAGCCAGAGGGTCACAGCCCATCCTTCCAGCTCGACGTCCCGGATGTAGAGGTCGATGTGGTTCTTGAGGGCCTCGTGGAGGGATCCGTGCATCAGGATGTCCAGCCGTCTGCCTCCGGCGTAGATCGCTGCCTGACTTTGAAAGGTCAGCTTCGCCTGGAAGGGTGCGTCCAGGGCGTAGCCGGCCCTGGCCTGGGCCCGGCGGTACTCGAGGTAGGTCTCCGGGCGGGTATTCGGGTCGTCCCACCGGGTGACCTGGATGGTACGCATGTGGGCTTCTTCGTCGTCCTGGACAGGCGCTGCGTTCGAGGTCTGACCCGCGACCAGGGACGAGAGGAGCATCGTGAAAACGGAGATCGTGATGAATCGATGGGAATGGAACATCGTCTTCCTCCATAAAATGGCTGGATCCTGAAGACAGGATTGTATACTGCCCGGCGCCCGTGGATCAAGGTGCAATGCCGATCTTGCTGAAACCCGCCGGAGATCGTACCATGATCTCTCCTTCGATAGGGGCCGCTGATGCCTGCAATGAAGACCGCCCTCGTATGCTGCCTCGCCTGCATCCTGTGCTCGGCCTGCGCTGCCCGCCGGGACATCGTGTTCCGGGTGAAGAGCGAGGTGCTCCATGAAATCGATGCGCGCCTGTTCGGGCACTTCCTGGAACGGCCCAGCTGGGGCGGCGAGATCGGCGTCGAGGGCGCCCTGGTCCCGGGGACGCACCGCCTCCAGCCGGACGTCCTGGAACTCATGGAGGGCATGAAGATCCCCGTCCTCAGGTTTCCGGGTGGCGCCGACGTCGGGCACATAGACTGGCGCGACATGATCGACAACGTGCCGGGGCGGTCCGGGGGGCGGCCGAGGAGCACCGGCCACCAGGGCGACGAGGTCACCAACGGCTTCGGCTACGACGAGTTCCTCCGGACCTGCGAGATCCTCGGAGCCGAGGCCGCCCTGGTGGTCAACTTCCGGGAGGCCTTGCTCAAGAAGAAGCCCCTTGAAGAGGCGGCGCTGAGCGCGGCGTCCCTGGTCGCCTACTGCAATGCGCCGGTGGGCGCGGGCCTGCCGCCGGGCATGGCGGATTGGCCGGCCGTCCGGGCGCGTAACGGGCAGTCCCGGCCGTACGGCGTGCAGACTTTCCAGATCGGCAACGAGACGTGGCTCTACCTGAAGGAGCTGAAGAAACTCCTGCCCGGAACCTGGCGGGACCACTACGTGGACTGCCTTGCTTCATACGTCGAGGCCATGCGGGCCGTGGACCCTTCCATCGAGATCATCGTCGACGGTCACGACGGAGATCTTTCCGGCATCGTGGACCGCGTGCGCATCCGGCTCGGGAACGGGATCTCCTATTTGGCCTCGCACTTCTATGCGCCGGGCCCGGTCGAGAAGGCGACCCGGGACGGCCGCGAGGTGCCGCGGGAGGAGATCAGCGACGAGGAGATCTGGCGCGCCTGGGTGGCCGTGCCCGACGTGGACGCCGAGGGGCGGTCCGTCCTCGACCACGGAGGAATCTTGGCCGCCCGGCGTCACGGCCACCTCGTGGCGGCCACCGAATGGAACTGGAACGGCTGGTGGAGAAGAAAGCCCCCCCGATCCATGATGGACTCGTGGTGGGCCAAAGGCATCGGTGCGGCCGGGTTCCTCCACGCCCTCATGCGAGCGGGTGACGTGGTGCGCATCGGGTGCCAGTCCCTGCTGGTGGGCAACCTGTGGGAGATCAGCAGCATCCGGGTGGATCCCGGCGGCGAGACACCGGCCTTTCTGCTGCCCTCGGGCGGAATTACTGCGTTCTACGCGGCCCGCCACGGTCGGAACCTGCTGCGCCTGGAATCCGAGAACGTCCCGACCTTCGAGCAGCCCTATCGCTTCGGCGACATCGGCCCGAAGTCGAAGGTAGCCTATGTGGACGCTCTGGTCACAGCGGACGAGAGGGCGGTCTATTTCCACGCCGTTAACCGCCACCTGCACCGGCCCCTGGAGATCACCATCGACCTCGGCGACCTGGCGGGGACCACGGGCCGTGCCGTGCACCACCTGCTCGAGGGCCGCCTCAAGAACCGACCCGGCTCCAAAGTGTCCGTCCGCCAGGAGGCGTTCTTCTTCCACGGCCGGCGCCTCGAGGTCGTGCTGCCCCCACGGTCTGTCTCCTGCATCGAGTTCCTGAGGAGCAGGAGTGCGGGAGCCGCCGGGCGGCGGCTCCCGGTGAGTGCAACTAATTGATCGTGAAGGATGCGGTGTTCGAGATCAGGCTGATGCCGAAGGGGGCACTGGCGTCGAGGGTGACGAAGGCGGAGTGGATGCGGATCCCCTTCAGGACAGGAGCATTGGGGATCATGATCTGGGCCTTGGCCTTGCCCTTCGCGTCCAGATTGCCTGCGTAGTTCTTGAAGATCATGGGCAGGTAGTTGTTGACGGTGATGTCCAGGAGGGCGTCGATGGACAGGTTGAGGACGCGGCTGCCTATGGGGATCGGGCCGAGTCCGAAAGACGAAGCCGCCTGGTACGCCTTGCCTGCGTCGGAAGGGGCATCCAGGTCGAGGTCCACGGTGCTGCCGGGGCTGGTGGTTCCGGACAGGGTGATGATGGCGCTGGTGAAAGTGATCCGGATCTTGAGCCCGTGGTTGTCCATGCTCCCGGTTGTGGCGTTGTATGCCGTGGTGCCGCGGGAGTAGATGCGGGGGTGGTTGTTGCTGTCGTAGTAACAGGTGCCCGAGAAGCCTGCGGCCGTGCCGTTCCGGTAGCGGACCTCGATGGTGAGGCTGTCCGTGCCGTTGTAGGCAAAGGCCGAGGTGAGGCCGATGGTGGACCAGGTCTGGTGTGTGGTCTGCCAGACGTGGTTCTTGGCGAGGAGCACGGTCTGCGGTTTGGGCAGGTTCGTGGCGAGGGTGCTTGAAGCGGGCACCGTGGTGTGGCTCATGCGGACCTCGAAGTCCTGGGCCGTGAGGGTGCCCGTACCGCTCGGGGCAAAGGCGATTTCATTGATGAGCAGGGGCTGGTTGCCGAGCTGGGCGGCGGTGAAGACCATCTGGTAGCGCCATTCTGGGCCGAACCTCGGATTGAAGGGCCAGTTGTTCCGGCTCCCGACGCTGGGGGTGTTGGCCGGGATGTAGATATCCCCGGCCCAGGCGACACCGAGCGTCAGCAGCAGCAACACACAGAGCAGAGACGTTTTTCTCATGTTGATACCTCCGTAGTATGAGTCCCAGGTGGACAGGTGATTCCTGGTCGACGAGGCCAGGAAGCTCTCAATTCTTCGGTCAGTATACCAGAACGGAGGCGGATTGTCCTACATCGCCCTTTAAGCGGTCGGAAGAGGAGGGTAGTTACCGACGTCTTTCGCGTTCGAACCGGGTCTGCACCTTCTCGAGGTCGGTGAAAGCACCCCGGGCGTTGAAGCGAACCGTCCATCGGGCCTGCTCCGTGTATCCCCAGAACCGGGTGCCCTGCTTCCAGTCCACCTCCACCGCGAGGCCCTTGCCTTCGATTTTCTTCACCGCAGCCGACACGAACTCTCCCTTCACGGTCAGTACCTCGAGAAAGAGAAGCGAGAGGGTCAGGGCCGAGCCGGGATCCTTGGACCGGGCGGCTTTACCGAGAACCTGCATCGCATCTCGAAGACCGCCGTCACCTGCCGGTGTTCCCTCCAGCACCGGCTTCCCCTCGCGAAACCGAACGCTCCACTCCTTGGCCTCGGCCCTGTCCAGGAGCTCCCGGATCCGGGATCGAGCCAGGACCTTGCCCTTCCCGGAAAGGAGGAGCTTCTCGTAGGGAAAGCCGCCCCGGGCGCGGAGGCGGGCGAGGAACGGATGAACGGCGGGAAGGAACCGATCCAGGCCGGGTGGGGCTTCCGCCTCGACGATCCAGTTGTCGCCCAGGAGGTCTTGGGCGGCCTTTTGTGGGAGGGAGACTTTTTTCTGAGCCGGGATCGGTGCGGCGTTGAGCAGCGTCAAGAGGGCGAGAATCACGCCCGCGAGGGTTCGGTCATGCATGATCTTTCTCCGATCGAGGATTCGGTTTGCCGAAAAATCGGGGGAGTCTGACGAGATTTGGGGGTGGCAAGTTCCAGTATTCCTGATGAGTTTTTCCCTCTTTTCGCCCTGTCATTGAGCGCGTTTCCGCTCCACCTCGGGGCCGCGCCAGACGCTGCCGCCGAAGGTGGTCACCCGGATCTTGCCCTTCTCCCCCGGCAGGAAATGGACGCGCTGGACGTTGCGGAAGGGGATCCCCTCCATGGCCTCGAAGGTCTTACCGTTGTCCCTGGACAGCCAGAGACCCGCGCCGGGAGCGCCCTCGGTGAGGGTCATGTAGATCCAGCCTTTTTTCTCCGGGTGGAGGTAGGCGCCGAAGTGTTGCCGCCCCTTCCGGGCCAGCCGCGTCCACGAGCGGCCGCCGTCAGTGGTGCGGTAGAGGCCGCCGGTCTCCCGGCCGCCCGTGTCGCAGTTGCCGAGATAGATGATCCGGCTGTTCCGGGGGTCGACGGTGAAGTCCTTCGGCCACAGAAACGGCTGGCCCCGGGTGATGCAATTCCACGTCTCACCCCGGTCCTTCGATTGGTAGAGGCCCACGCCCTCGGGCCGGAAGGTCCTCGCCACGCGCCGGGCGGTGATGAGGGTGTAGAGGGAACCGTCCTCGTGGAGGTGCACTCGCGTGACGCGCATGTTGCTCTCGGCGCCGAGGCCCTGGTTTACGGCCTTCCAGGTCCGACCGCCGTCCGTGGACCTGAACACGCCCTTTCCGAAGAAGCCCGCAAAAAGAGTGCGGCTGCGCTTGCGGCTGCCCGGGTCCACGACCACCGATGTGGCCGGCGCCACGGGCAGGCCGCCGGTGCAGGATTTCCAGGTCTGAGCGAAGTCCTCGCTCAGGCAGATGCCTCCTCCGCCGGTGCTGCGGTGGCGGTTGTAGATGATGTTTCCGTTCGGGATGTCGTGGACCTTGGAGAAGGCGCCCCATATCCTGCCGGGGATCGCGGGGTCGAAGGCCAGCTCGTAGCAGGTGTTTCGCCACGGCGCCCTGCCCGCCTCGCTCCACCACTTCCAGGTCCTGCCCCGGTCCTCGCTCCGCGCGAAGCCGATGTCGGTGTAGCAGATATAGTGCAGACGCGGCCGGAACGGATCCTGGTAGTAGTTCCAGGTGGTGGTCACCACCAGGCCGTTGCACACCCATCTGAGGCCGGGCCGCCGCCCCCGGCCCTTGTTCGGGGATTTTTGCCCCGGGGCGAGACGCGTGTGGGCGCAGAACCAGGTCTTGCCCCCGTTCTCGGTGATGTATCCCTGGCTGACCACGAAGAAGACCTGGTCCGGATTGCGGGCGTTGACGGCCACGCCGTACGGCACTCCCTGGTAGAACTGGCCGTCCTCGGCCGTGACGTAATACCGGTCCACGTTGGTGGGTTCCCACCGGGGATCGGGATTGAATGTGGCCCGCCAGGTGTTCCCGGCGTCGTCGGAGCGGTAGACGGTCGCGTGGTGCGGCTGGGCGATGCCGGTGTTGGAGTTCCACGCGTAGACCCTCCGGGGCAACGTGTCCGTGGTCAGAACCCAGTGATACTGGGCGATGTCCCCGCTGGCCCACCGGTCAAAGCGCTTGGTGTCCTTGTTGAGGCCTCGCCCCGGCACCGGCTCCCAGGTGTCGCCTCCGTCAAGGGATCGGTGGAGGCCGCCGATGATTCTCTGGCCCTCGAGGCGGCTCGGCACCGCGCAGAAGAGAATGAGGGTCTTGCGGCTCCCGGATTTTCTCGAGCCGCCGGAGAAGGAGCGTACGCGTTTGTCGGGGAGTCCTCTCACAGCCTCGGTCCAGGTCTTCCCTCCGTTCCGGGATCGCCAGATGCCCCGGGTGGTGGCCGCGAAGCATGTGCGCCTGGCCGCAGGGCTCGTCTGGTCGAAGTGAAATCCCACCGCCTCGCCTGTGACACCCTTGCACTCGGACCAGGACTGGCCGGCGTCGTGTGAGTGAAAGACCTTTTCCCCGGCGCCCACCAGCATGAAATCGGGCTTCCCGACGTCCACGGCGATCTCGCCGCGGAGCCCGTGAGGGAGACGACTTCGCTGGATCCAGTGGCGCCCCCAGTCCTCGGAAACCATGAGCCGCCGCCCGTTCCAGCCGGCGGCGGAATAGACAATGCCCGCCCGGGTGGGGTGAAAGGCCGGACGGCAACGGGTGTTGGAGGTGAGCTGGGCGTGGTGGATCATGCGCCAGTTCCGCCCGCCGTCCTCGGTGGTGTAGGCTCCGCTCATGTCGCAGTGCACCATCATGTAGCGGCCGTCGACGGGGCTGATGGCCGGGGAGAACATGCCGCCGCCTCCGGAGATTCCCACGGGTTCCCAGGCTGAATTTCCTGCCTGGCCGTCCGCGGTGCTGAAGCTCGTAAGGCCCAGGAGGCAGAAGGGGGTAATGGCTGTCCAGGTGCCTTTCATGCCGGTTTGGTACGTTCTTTCAATTGCATACTACCTGAGGTTGCCGGAGCCAATCCCCGGCAGGGACGAAGTTTATAAGTCTCGGCAGGTTTTCAGTTCATACGATCCCCGAGGGACATGGCCAAATCCGCCAAATTATATCCGAATTTCCTTTTGATACGAGCAGGTAGTCTCTGATATTCTGACCGTTTGGTGAATCAGACGATCGACCTCTTTATGCAAACGGGTATTGAGAGAATCGGGGGTATCCATTTAACCGGACCCGTCCAGGCCCGTAGTCCTCCAGGGGCGGTT